>JBLZXS010000107.1:0-8251 GCA_050285325.1 Acinetobacter sp. | reverse complement strand
TGGCAGAGGATCAAGGACTCGAACCTTGACGAACGGTTTTGGAGACCGTCATGCTACCATTACACCAATCCTCTATAGCCTTATTACCAAACAAGTTTGATAATAATTGGTGGGGACGGAGAGACTCGAACTCTCACACCTTGCGGCGCTGGAACCTAAATCCAGTGCGTCTACCAATTTCGCCACGTCCCCAATGGCTGTGTATATTATAGAGATCGATTCCTCATGACAAGACCTTTTTATGAAAAATCCACTTGTTTGTTTAAATAAAAAACAAAAACGGTTTTTTTGTATTTTTCTTAAGCATTTTCAGTGATTAAGCACTGTTTTATACTGTAGATATTGCTAAATCTTTGCTCTTTTTGCTTCGCTAGCATCCCCAACAATAGCTTTTTAAAAGGTGAGAAATGTTCTGGTAGTTCAATACTTAACCATTGACAATGTAAATAGGCCCAATCTTGATAATTTCCTGCCGTTAAGCGCTGCCCAGTGAGCCATTCATAAAAAATAATTCCCAATGCATAAATGTCGGTTTGTACATTTTTCTCTGCAACATGAAAAAGTTCAGGTGCCATATAGCGAGGAGTTGCGGTCAAACTATGCAATTTTATCGGTGAATTAATTTTTTGTACCTGTTCAAAATCAATCAAGCACACGTGTTGCTGGTATTCAAAAAAATGCTCCCGCTTTAAATCCGCATGGATCCAACCGAGCTGGTGCAATTGATCCACTGCATCCAGTACCTTGAATAGCGTTTTTTTAATCTGGTCGAGCGACATGTGAGAACAATCATTCAATAGTGCTTCAGCCTGACTCAAGATCAAGGCCGGACTCCCCGCCTGTTGTTGCTGCGCTACCGTTTTAAAATGAGTAATGATTTGAAACGGCAATAGAAAATCAGGCAGATTTTGGAGTGGATAGGATTGATCGGCAAATTGCTGATAAAAAGCCAATTCGTTTAGAAATCCAGCCTCATAACTTTGATTAATGTTAAAGGTTTGAGTTTTAAGCCAGTAGTGCTGCTGCTGATATTCAAAGGTATATAAACAACGCCCAAAAGTGAGACTTCTAGGCTTGGTCTTTAGAATTAAATTGCAACAAGAAAAATCTTCAGTATTAAACTGCAATAAATTCGGCTTCTTTTTGTGCGGGATCATCTTGATAATTTAAAAGTTCCAAACAATGTTGAATGGTTTTACCGACCCGTGCATGTGTCTCAATGGAAGATATTTTAGGCCAGGTCGCGCGCTCACCCTCACGCTGTAACAATTTAAATAAGTAGGGACGCGGGTTTTGAAACATGTAACTATAGTGGCGCAAGCTATAATCCCCGACGATATTTAAATCGCCATAATAACCTTGATTAACCACCCCAAAACCATGATCGAGTAATCTCCGTACAGGGGGGATTTTTCCAACTCGCCCACGCGCAAAATCCATAATACCGCGGGTAATCACTTTCCCCTGACGGCGGATAATCCGTTCTGGCCAACTCAGCATATCCTGACGATAACGTTCTGCATCACTTTGCATAAACGGCACAATATGCGGATTGACCTGACTTGCAATGGTATAATTCAGATTATACAGTCTTGCCATTTTTTCTTGCGGAAAATCGCTGCGTACACTGCCATCCACCCAACGTGTATCTGCCATATACGGCGTCGGTTCTCCATCATAACGCTTGCTGGTTAAACGGACCGGTGGAAATAAAATAGGCACAGCGCAAGAGGCCAATACAGCACTCCAGACCAATAAATCTGGCGAAGTATAAGCATTCATAATTCTTGCTTGTTGCGAGCTATCATAAGGTGCAACAGCGACATTAATATGCAAGCCAGAGATTTTAAATGCTTCCTCAAAGGTAAGATCACCCAAGTTTTCAACCAGGAATTTCTTTAGGTATTTCACATCTGCAAAACCACCATTACCTTTTAAAATTTCGTTAAATTTACGAAAATGAAAAGCTTCACTAAAAAAGTTTTCCCCATTTAAAAGCGCTGAAACATCTGACGGTTTTGAAGTGCCCAGCATGGCCGTCATGATTGCACCTGCACTTGACCCCGATAGAACCTTCGGCATGAGATCCTGTTCAAGCAGTGCCTTACATACTCCAGTATGAAACAACCCCAGTGTCGCGCCCCCTGAGAACATAATCGCAGGCTGACCGTAGGCTTTTTTACAATGTTGAAAAAATTCAAGTTTTTCAGCCATATTTAGACAAGGACAAGCATCTGAAGCAATATAGGCAAGACTTTCACTCACTTCTTGCACATAATCTTCTATGATTTTTTTTGTTCCGACATAGGTCGCGGTGAATAACATCGGATGAGCTATATTGGCAATATCATAAGTTAAACCTTCACGTAACAAATACATTAGATCGTGAGTGCGTTTTTGAAAACGATAGCGTTTTAATAAATTCAATCGATGGGCAATAATTTCAGCATCAAAATAAGGTGAACAGTTATCGTATTTCCATTCTTGCGCACCTGATTCTTCATCTATTTCGAGTGCGATACTTTTCCATTCTTCATAGGTTTCAGCTGTTTCAAGTTGGCGCTTTAGTTTTTTTATGCGATACGCTTGATGTGGATTAATATCTTGTGTGAAATCTTTAAATAACATATCTATCCCTCAAACACTTTCATTTTTATTCACTATCCATGATAGGGCATCAAGCATAACATTGACAGAAAACTCAGCGGATTATCATTGCAAAAATGCCTATTCCATTGGCAAATCACGACCAGTTGATATACAGTTCCTCAGTAAAACATCCTTTTACTTTTACACGTATAAGCTGAATAATCATGGCAACAATTGATTTACCTGATCATATCTTACAAGCACTTTCTACTGTACTCCAACAATTACAGCAAAATTTACCTGAACTGAAACAAGAAACCGACTTTTCAGCTTCTGCTTATAAATGGCAAAACCAACAGTTAATTGCCATTCAACAGCCCAAAAAGATGTATCTGGATGATTTAAAAGGAATTGAAAGACAAAAAGAAAAAGTGATCCAAAATACACTGCAATTTCTAAAAGGCTTGCCCGCCAATGATGTTTTGCTGACGGGTTCACGTGGTACAGGTAAGTCTTCTATTGTTCGTGCCCTGCTCACTCAATATGAAGCACAAGGTTTACGTTTAATTGAAATTGAACGTGATGATTTATCTGATCTGCCTATGATTCAAAAAATCATTGCAGAGCGCCCGGAAAAATTTATCGTGTATTGTGATGATTTAGCCTTCAATGCAGAAGATGAAAACTATCGTAGTTTAAAAAGTGTTTTAGATGGTTCATTACAATCCGGCTCAAGCAATTTCATTATTTATGCGACCAGTAACCGTCGTCATTTATTGCCTGAATTTATGCATGAAAATACGCCAGTCACCCGTGTAGATGTACCGCAATATAACGAGTTGCACCCACAAGAAGCGATTGAAGAAAAAATTTCCCTGTCTGACCGTTTCGGCATGTGGTTGTCTTTTTATCCAATGGATCAGAATTTATATTTAGAAATCGTTGAACATTATCTGGCAAAAGCCAATATGCCGATGGATGAGTTTACACGTGCCGAAGCGTTGCGTTGGTGTCAGGCCCGGGGTCAGCGCTCAGGCCGTGCAGCCTATCAGTTCTCTAAACACTGGATTGGATCGCAGCAGTTAAAATCTCTGTAAGCTCATCGTGATTGGTTAAATATAAATAAAAAAAGCTCCATACTAACGGAGCTTTTTTTTATATCGGATTTTATTTTTTATCGCCAATAATAGTTGACCAGAGCAGATCGGCAATTTCACTACCATTAAAATAAACAGTCGCCTTGAGTGATTCAGGCTGATTTTGTTTCACTTCCACCACCTGATTATGACTGTCGGTAATTTTTAAAATTCCTTCAGTTGGCAAGTGTTTATAGTTATCTAATAGCGTTTCCTGCATCTTAAATGGAGTCGTGGTATCAAAATTAAAACTATAACGGAAGTCTGCCAGATAAGGCTGACCGATAATTAACCCTTTACTGGTTAATGTACGAGTCCCATTGCTACCATTACCGTAATCATCTACTAAACTATAGCTATAATTTCGCACCTGAAGATATTCTTTACTGTTCGGATTAAAAGTCGTGTCACCCGCAGGTGCAGGCTGCTCTTCTGCAATGCGTTGGAATTCCAGTTGGTCAATTTTATACGTCTCCGATTCACCAGATGGAGTTTTGCTTTTACTATATACAATGCTGCCTGAAATTAAATAGTCATCTTTTAAATTAAAATCAACATTAGAGCCATAACGCGCATTGGTAAAAGTTAGAGTGGTAGTATCGCCATTAACCGACTGCGTAATCGTAGAACCTTTACGATAGGTTTTATCCAGAATCACACAGTTATCTTTATCATCTTTTAATTTTAGCGTTTTTACCGCATCCGTTGTGCTTACTTCGGCACATAACACGTTCGGATACTTAATGCTATTTGTACCCAGATTATAAATCTGCACAATACGAGCCGTACGCCCATAAGGATAATCACCAAAGGTTTCTCCAATCATATGACCAAGCGCACTGTTATAATCCGTGTCATTGCTGGTATTACCGGTAATAGAGTCTTTAATTTTATCCAGGATATTCGGGTCTTCAAATGGTACAAACTCATCTGACAGCTCTGGAGAAATTGTCTCGTCAGGCACATTCGGTGGCGTGCTTACCAATGGATTACCGGAATCGGAACCACTTCCTCCACCTCCACAAGCGCTCAATAAACCCGAGATAAACGCAACTCCAAATAATGTGGTTTTCTTTTTCATGACATTCTATTCCCTAAATTTTATTTGCATTTTTATTCAATAAGAAAATTGATATTTACCGTATAAAAAGTAAGTCGATAAACCTCCATCACCGCACTTAATTTTTTTATTTCCTTGCTCCATATGACGTTGATTAAATAATAGTAATTAAAGTCAAAAAATTTTCTGTAATTTTAATGTATATTTCCAACAATATTGACAATTTATCAGCCTGTTAATTTTAACCTGCTCACTTAACTCAACCCTCGCCTACTCAAGCTTTACAAATATTTTTGCATCAAAATTACTTAAAATAATATTTATATGATTTGTAACTTTAAGATTAAAAGTTCACCAAAATGATCTAGGCTAGAAAAGTAATGCATCCAATATTTCTGCTTTTCTGATGGAATGAGCAATGAAAGATGATCATCAAAAGGACAATATACCGAGACGAAATTCCAGAGTTTTCTCAAAAAGTTTTGATTACTCTTTAGATTTTAAAAATATAAACTTTCGAAAACGTCCCGATTTATATCGAATTGGGCGTGGCGAACAAGGCGTTTTATTGGTCGAGCCTTACAAGTCGGAAATACTGCCTTTTTGGCAATTTGCAGATCAAGAAAAAGCCCAAAAAAGTAGTAAAAAAATATATGAATTGTTTTTAAGCTATCTAGATGCAAATGATTTTATCGGCGCAGATATGGCGAGAAAATTTCTGCAAATGGGTTATACGCGTGCGCGACGCTATGCCAACCATAAAGGAGGTAAAAAATATAAAGGGGCTGTTCCTGCGGATAAAAAAGGCTTAAGTGGCTCACATGGCCGTGATGAATTACCTTATAGTTCAGAAGATCAAGTGAAAGCTGCTGCCGCCCAAATTTTTAAGCAAAAATGGAATCAAGCCAAGACACATATCAAGTATCTTGAATTAAAAGACCAATTTAATCAGTTTATTGAAAAAAAAGTTTAGTGTAGTTATATCAAGATTTTATACTTCAGACTTAAGTTGGCGTTTATGTTCAAACATTTTTTTATCTGCTTCGGTAGCCGCTTTAAACAGTCCTTGAGCAGGCTGTCGCATGGCCACACCAATCGCCGCACCGATTTTTGCCTGTGTCAGCGCTTGTATAAGACGACTCAAGAGTATTTCTACTCCGACCTCATCATTTTCTACACTTAGAATTACAAATTCATCTCCACCTAGACGTGCCACAATATCATTGCTACGTGCCGTATGTTTGAGTACCTGCGCCGCTTGCTGAATTAACTCATCTCCCTGATCGTGCCCCAGACTGTCATTCACTTTTTTGAGATCATTCAGGTCGATAAAAAAAACTGCAGCAGGATGTCCATAACGCTTACAACGCTCTTCTTCTGTAGTGACCAATCTTTCCCATGCCCGGCGGTTATATAAGCCGGTCAATCCATCCATAAGTGCTTCAGCTTCTAAGCGCTCATGTTGACGAATTTGTTCATTTTGACGAAGTTCAGCTTGAAGAATACTGCTTAACAAATGACCAAATAATTCAATCAGTTCTACATCCTGAATAATGGCTTCAGATTTTTCTTGAGGATCAATGGCACAAAGGGTACCGAACAAGCTGCCATCTTCATGGATCAACGGTTGACCGATATAGGATTTAATACTGACCTGCTGGTTAATCGGGGCAGTCGCATATAAAGGAATCTCTTCTGAACGAGGAGCAATTTTAGGGCCTTTACCAGCAATCATATGAAAACAAAATGAATCTGCCCACTGAAATACTTGTCCCGGTTGAACATTATAACCGTGATCTTCACTCTGGAGCACAATCCAGTCTTTACCTTCGACTCGGGTAATCATCCATAAATTAAATCCGAAACGTTTATATAGAAACTTTAGAACAGCTTGACCAGCGTCTTGAAAGCTTCTGAAATTTATATTATCCATCCGAATAAACCTATGCTTATGATCCCAAAAAAACTATTTTTCCGTTTCAATTCAGAATATGTTTCTGAATTTATTAGAACTTATCATGAGTATAAAATCTAGTCATCTCAACTCATATCACCCTATTTTTTACTAAAACACTTAAAAGTAAAAAGAGGCTATCCAGCCTCTTTTTTTAATTGATTATATTTAAGCTTGTGCAGGATGAGTTAATTCTGTCATTGGCCAACGTGGTGTTGTTGTCACCGACAATCCATCATGCTGTCCTGCCTTTAAACGTTGATAACCTGCAAATGCAATCATTGCACCGTTATCGGTACATAGCGCAGGTTCAGCATAATATACCTGAGCTTGAATTTTAGCTAAATCCGCTTCCAAGCGTTCACGTAATCGTTTGTTGGCACTTACACCACCTGCAATCACCAAACGTTTTAAACCTGATTGTTTGAGTGCTTTAACTGATTTTTTAACTAAAGTATCAACCAATGCTTCCTGGAATGAGGCTGCAATATCCGCTTCACGGTTTTGACCTTCAACTTTTTTCAATTGAATCGAAACTGCAGTCTTTAAACCGCTAAATGAAAAATCCAGTCCTTGATGCAACATTGGACGCGGGAAATCAAACGCTGTTGCGCTGCCCTGTAATGCCAATTTTGAAATATTAGGTCCGCCCGGATAAGCCAAACCCATCATTTTTGCAACTTTATCGAACGCCTCACCTGCAGCATCATCAATGGATTCGCCCAATAATTCATACTGACCAATACCGTGGGCTGCCATAAGCTGGGTATGCCCACCAGAGACCAATAAAGCGACAAACGGAAACTCTGGTGGTGTCGCTGATAATAAAGGTGCAAGCATATGACCTTCCATATGATGCACACCAATAGCAGGCTTATTTAAGGCAAATGCCAAGGTACGACCAAATAATGCACCCGTCATTAATGCGCCCATGAGACCTGGTCCACGCGTATAAGCAATGGCATCAATCTCTGATTTTTTGATATTACTTTCTTCAAGCAGTTGATTCATTAAAGGAATTAACTTGCGCACATGGTCACGTGAAGCCAATTCTGGAACAACGCCACCATATTCTGCATGCAGTTTAATCTGGCTATAAAGCACCTGTGCTCTTAAACCAACTTCACTGTCATAAAGTGCTAACCCAGTTTCATCACAAGAAGTTTCCAAGCCAAGAACGATCATTAAACTGCCTTTTACCCGTATCTAAATATTGCTAAAGCTATTATAGACTTGTGGTATGAGATGTAAATGAGTAAAATACTGTCCTTCACTTGTGATCCAAGGCAATACAGCCTAGATCTTATCCATAACTTAATGAGGATTCTTCATGCCACAAGTTAAATTGAAAGAAGGCGAACCAGTAGACGTAGCTATCCGTCGTTTCAAACGTTCATGCGAAAAAGCGGGTGTTCTAGCTGACGTTCGTAAACGCGAATTCTACGAAAAACCAACTCAAGAACGTAAACGTAAAAAAGCTGCTGCTGTTAAACGCTACCAAAAGAAATTGGC
>JBLZXS010000106.1:0-13879 GCA_050285325.1 Acinetobacter sp. | reverse complement strand
ATCATCGTTCGTCAACGTGGTACTGAATTCCACGCTGGTGTAAACGTAGGTATGGGCCGTGACCATACTTTATTTGCTACCGCTGATGGCGTGATCAAATTTGAAGTGAAAGGTCAGTTTGGCCGTCGCTATGTATCTGTTGAAACTGTATAAGTTTTAATGGTACGAAAAACCCACATTTAATGTGGGTTTTTTTATGCCTGTAAATTAGTCAGAACCAGTCAATGTTCTTCATCATGATGTAGAAAAGTCTACATAGAACATTAATAACAATACAAAACTTCTTATTTTCTCAATTATTAGGAATAAAAATTGGTTTAAGATGAGACATTGAAAAAATTGCGATACAGCAAATAAAAAGGTGATGATATGAAAATGCTTCGTAAAACCCTATGTGCTATGACATTTGGTGCTGCCGCGCTTGCACCGGTAATGAGTACTACTGTTTTTGCTGCGCCTGTTGCAGCGTCGGAGCAACAAGCAACCAACAATTTGGTCAAACAGTTAAGTAACATCCGTAGTTTGTCAGCAAATTTTGAACAAACCACCAAAGCGACTTCGGCGAGTAAAGCCCCGCAGAAAAAAGGCTTGACTGGACAACATATGAATCAAACCTTTAAAGGGGTGATGAAAGTTGCGCGTCCCGGCAAGTTCTTCTGGGAAACTACCAGTCCGTCAAAACAGACCATTGTGACTTCGGGTAAAACCGTCTGGATTTATGACCCTGACTTGCAACAAGCGGTTCGTCAAAGTTTAGATGACCAAGTTGCAAATACTCCCGCGTTATTATTGTCGGGGAATACCAGTCAAATTATGAAGTCATACCGTGTGACGCAACCGGATAAAAGCAAGACTTATTACACCTTGCTTCCTAAAGACCGGGATGGTGCATTCCAAAGCTTGACCATTAGTTTTGGTGTCAACAAAGCACCAAGTTTAATGATTCTGGAAGATTCACTCGGTCAAACCACTTATGTTCGATTTAACAACGTGAAATTGAATCCTTCAATTCCGGCATCAACCTTTAATTTTGCTCCACCTAAAGGTACCGATATTATCGACCAGTAAGGCACGGATGGTCAGTATTAAATAAATGATCAACATTGAAAAGCAGCTCTTTGGGCTGCTTTTTAAGTTTTGTATGGGGCTAAAAAATCACGCCTGACTTATAGTGAAGAGTAACTATGTAAAATAAATATACGCTGCACAATGAATGCTGTTATTTAGCCTATATAAAGATAAGCTATGAAGGGCAAAAAATTAGAGCCAGAACATCAGCATTACTTAAAAAAAGAAAAAACTAAGGAGAGATAAGGTGGAAAATAACAATCAAGTGCCCTCATCAGTGGATTACCCAAGGTTTAGCCCACTGAAATCCAGATTGAATGATTATCGTCAAAAGGTAATGTGGGCAGGGTTAAACTTGTTGCAAATAAGATCTAACAAATCTGTCAAAAATAAAACCGAAAATCCCTATCTTCAGGGCGTTTATGGCCCAGTGGAGGAAGTGGAAAAACGTGAATTTAAGATCACAGGGGACATTCCAGCGCAACTCAATGGACTATTGTTAAGAATTGGACCCAATCCTGTTTATGTTGAATATCCGGATTCTTATCACTGGTTTACTGGCGATGGCATGCTACATGCTTTAAAAATTCAACACGGTAAACCGTTCTGGTTCAAGAGTCGTTATATCGCTACGGATAGCATTCAGAAAAACAAACAGGCTACACCTAAGCCGGGATTTCGCCGTGGGCCCGGTGATGTGGTCAATACCAATGCTTTTTATCATGCCAATAAAATCTGGGCTGCGGTTGAGGCGGGAACTTTGCCAGCACGTTTAGATCTGGAACTTAATACGGAACAACATTGTCTGTTTAATACCGATGCAGATTTACCCTTTACCGCACATCCGCATAAAGACAATAAGACCGGACATTTACATGCTGTTTGTTATGATGCACTGGATATTAAACATGCCTATTATGAAGTGATTGATCAGCAAGGAATGTTGCTGCATTGGGCTAAAATTCCTGTCCAGCACGGCCCCATGATTCATGATTGTGCCATCACCGAACAGGATGTTTTGATTTTTGATTTCCCTGTGACTTTCTCTTTTAAGCAATTATTGCGCGGGAGTCCACTACCTTATGCATGGAATGAAAAGCATGCAGCACGCATTGGAATTTTGCCTAAATATGGTCGTGCCGATGAGGTGCAGTGGATCAATATTCAACCCTGCTTTGTTTTTCATGCTGCCAATGCTTATCGCAATGAGCAACAGCAGATCATTCTGGATGTCGTGGTTCATCCGTCAATGTTTAAGAAATCTCAACAAGGACCATTCGAACAGCAAAGTGTGCAATTGGAAAGGTGGAGCATTGATCTGCAACAAAATAGGGTGGATCGAACAGTGATTGATGAGCAGTCGCAGGAATTTCCACGCATTGATGAACGTTATACCGGTGAGCAGCATCGTTATATTTATAGTGTCAGTTTCGATCCTTTAAACATGAGTAAAGCCAATCAGCTGATTTGTCATGACCTGCAAATGCATGAAAAAACTACTTATGCATATGGGGAACAATGGATCACCGGTGAAGTGGTATTTATTCCCGAGTCGGCTGAGGCTGCAGAAGGTGAGGGCTACCTGTTGTCTTATCTGCATCATATTCATAAAGAATCCTCCAAAGTCGTGATTTTAAAAGCGCAAGGTTTAACGCTTCAGCTGCAAGCGGAAATTTTACTTGGCGTACATATCCCGTTGGGCTTTCATGGCAATTGGGTGGATTTAACTTAATATCATCAAAATTTCTTATTTTTTTGATCAACTTATAACTTTTAAAAGATACATATTTTAAATGTCATTTCGTTACGGGGCTTTGTATAGTGAACCGGCATTATAAAAGGTAGTAGGTTGTTAAAATAAAATGAAAATACGCATGAATCAACAATGGCTATGGGCTGTTCCTGTTTCTTTTGCTGCACTGGTAATGACAGGTTGTCAGGAGCGACCTGCACCAAAAACTGAACAGACAACAACCACGAAGCAGCAGGCAAAATCTGAAACAATTCCATTAATTCAAGCCAAAGTTGTTCCTGTGAAGCTGAGCAAACCTGAAGCGTGCGAGGCGGAAGGGTGTATGCAATATGACATCCAAACAGTCGAGACCAATGTTAAATGGATTGATGACTATTTTATTGATCGGGTTAAAAAAGCCGATCCGATTGCCTTTTCTACCGCTCCCAATCAAAAAATCAATACTTCTGAGGGTGCGAATCCTAACTTAAGTCAAAGTTCCACCTATATCCGCTTTGTCAGCCAGCAATATGATCAGGCCACTTTTGCCATTCAAACCTATACTTATTCTGCAGGTGCAGCGCATGGCATGTATCATCAGGAATTCGTGAATTTTGATTTGAAAAACAAGAAACGTCTGGCATTGCAAGATATTGTGGTGAAAGGTGCAGAGCAGCAAGTATTAGATACCTTGTATGATTCAAATTCCCTCTGGTTAGACCAGCACAGTATAGAACGAGAAAAACTGAAATTAAGTGATAACTTTTACTTCGGTGCGAATGGGATTGTATTTGTCTATCCTTTATATGAATTGGCTTCTTATGCAGAAGGGATGACCGAACTTACCTTGCCTTATGTTGCGTTGAATAAATTGGTTAAAGCAGAATATCTGCCAAGTTTGCCGAAGTATCCAAGCCTATAATTTTGGGTTAATTCGGTGAAATTTGCTTTAATAAGGCACAGCTGTAAGCTCGGTCACTGTCTTTTTTGCTGTTTAGCGCTTACACTATAGCCAGTTTTTTTCTTTGCAAAAGATTGGCTATGATCGACCCGAAATTACTCAGAAATAATATTGAGGCTGTAAATTTAGCCTTGGCAAAACGTGGTGTACAGCTGAATGTAGAAGAGTGGGCTTCACTTGAGGCTCGCCGTAAAGAGCTTCAGTCGAAAACTGAAGCTTTACAGGCAGAACGTAATTCGGGTGCAAAACAAGTTGGCCAAATTAAAAAATCTGGTGGCGATGCATCTGAAATCATGGCACGTATGTCAGCGATTGGTGATGAAATTAAAGCGGCTGAAGTTGCGCTTGCTGAATTGCAAAATGAAATTGAAACCAAATCGTTAAGCATTCCAAACATGCCGCATGAATCTGTGCCTGAGGGTAAAGATGAAGACGACAACGTTGAAATTTTAAAATGGGGCACACCGCGTCAATTTGATTTTGAAATTAAAGATCATACTGACTTAGGTGAGTGGATGGGCGGTTTAGAGTTCGAAACTGCGACCAAATTAACCGGTACACGTTTCAGTGTGCTGAAAGGACCATTGGCGCGTCTACAACGTGCCTTGACCCAGTTCATGCTGGATACCCATACCCTTAAAAATGGTTATACTGAAGCCTACGTACCTTATTTGGTCAATGCGGATTCTTTACGTGGTACAGGCCAATTGCCTAAATTTGAAGAAGATTTATTCAAATTACAAGGTGAAAAAGAGTATTACCTGATTCCGACTGCCGAAGTTCCAGTAACCAATTTCGTGCGTGATGAAATTGTTGATCCAGATCGTCTGCCGTTAAAATATGCAGCGCATACACCATGTTTCCGTAGTGAAGCAGGGTCGTATGGCCGTGATACCCGTGGTTTAATCCGTCAACACCAATTCGACAAAGTTGAGATGGTGCAGATTGTTAAACCTGAAACGTCAATGGATGCACTTGAAGAATTGACGGGTCATGCAGAAGGTATTTTGCAAGCCTTGGGTCTTCCGTATCGTAAAATCATCTTATGTGGTGGTGATATGGGCTTTGGCGCAATTAAAACCTATGATTTAGAGGTTTGGGTACCAAGCCAAAATACCTATCGTGAGATTTCAAGCTGTTCATGTATGGGTGACTTCCAAGCGCGCCGTATGAAAGCACGTTATCGTGTCGATCAAAAGAAAACTGAATTTTTACATACCTTGAATGGTTCAGGTTTGGCAGTTGGTCGTACCTTGCTTGCAGTGATGGAAAACTATCAACGTGCGGACGGTTCGATTGAGGTTCCTGAAGCACTTCGTCCATATATGGGCGGTGCAGAATTTATTGATTAATCTCCGGATTGATCAATAAATATACCAATGGCACAATTTTGTGCATGAAAATTGCTTAAGACAGTCAGATCTAAAATACTGAGGTAATTCGTGGATATTTTTCCAATCTCTTTAAAGTTGCAACAGCAACCTTGTCTGATTGTCGGTGGTGGACATATTGCTTATCGTAAGGCAGTTCTTTTGGCAAAAGCTGGCGCAGTCATTGATGTGATTGCACCTGAAATCGAAAGTTCTTTACTTGAGATTGTTGAAACCAGCCAAGGGCAATATGTTCAAACGCCTTTTAGTCCGGATATTCCGTTACGCAATTACCGTTTGGTGATTGCCGCAACCAATGATAAAGCCACCAATATTCAAGTTTTTGAAGCCTGTGAAGCTGAAAAAATATTGGTGAATAGTGTCGATGATCCACCGCATTGTCGTTTTATGGTTCCTGCCATTATTGACCGTTCACCTTTAGTGGTTTCAATTGCCACCAATGGCACTTCGCCGGTGTTATCCCGTCAAATCCGAACTCAGCTTGAAGCCAGTATTCCTCATGGCATGGGCAAGCTGGCGGAGTTCTCTGGAAAATGGCGGGCGACAGTAAAAGCGAAAATTGCAAACCCGGATGAACGCCGTATTTTTTGGGAAGACTTGTATGCCAGTCCACTCAAAGAGCAGGTGTTTAATGACAATATTACGGAAGCGGATCGTTTAATCGAACAAGCCTTAATTGAGTGGCAAACGCCTAAAGGTGAAGTCTATTTGGTCGGTGCCGGTCCGGGAGATCCTGAACTCTTAACCTTAAAAGCTTTACGCTTGATGCAACAGGCGGATGTCATCATTTATGATCGTTTAGTTTCTCCTGCGATTATGGATTTATGCCGCCGTGATGCCGAAAAAATCTATGTCGGCAAAGCACGGTCTAATCATAGTGTGCCTCAAGATGGCATTAATGCCTTATTAGTGGAATACGCAGCGCAAGGTAAGCGTGTTTGCCGTTTAAAAGGCGGTGATCCATTTATCTTTGGTCGTGGTGGTGAAGAAATTCAGGAACTGTTTGCTGCCGGTGTGGCGTTCCAGGTGGTGCCAGGGATTACCGCGGCTTCTGGCTGTTCTGCGTATGCCGGTATTCCCTTAACTCATCGTGATTATGCCCAAAGTGTTCGCTTCCTGACTGGACATTTAAAAGAAGGCTCACCGGAGCTACCTTGGAATGAACTGGTTTATGAAAACCAAACCTTGGTACTGTACATGGGCTTGGTTGGTCTGGAAAAAATATGTGCTCAACTGATTGCACATGGTCAACGTCCAGATATGCCGGTCGCCCTGATTTCCAAAGGGACGACGCCAGATCAGAAAGTCGTGGTCGGAACCTTGGCAGATATCGCTTCAAAAGTGACAGAACATCAAATTCAAGCGCCGACCCTGACCATTATTGGTGAGGTGGTGAAATTGCGCGAACAATTACAGTGGCAAGGCTAATTCGAGTCCTGTTGCATTGAAAGAGTAGAGAAATTCAGTGATTCATGTTGTTTTATACGAGCCAGAAATTCCTGCAAATACAGGGAATATCATTCGTTTATGTGCCAATACCGGTGCGCAGTTGCACTTGGTAAAACCGTTGGGTTTTGAGCTAGATGATAAAAAGCTTAGACGTGCAGGATTGGACTATCATGAATGGGCACATATGAAAGTTTGGGAAAACTTTACAGAATGTCTGGCGCATTTAAAAGAACAGGGGATTGAAAGTGATGCAATTTATCCTTTAACCACCAAAGGTTTTGAAACTCCGCATACTTCAGATTTAAACCGTCCAGTAGCATTGTTAATGGGACCAGAAACCCGTGGTCTGCCTGAAAATGTCCGTATGATGTTTCCTGAAAAACACTGGATTCGTTTGCCGATGGCAGCTAGCTCACGCAGCTTGAACTTGTCGAATGCGACCGCTGTTATTTTATATGAAGCGTGGCGTCAGCAAGGTTTTAAAACTTTGGTTTAAAATCTATTGCTAAGGAAAGCTGCTTAAGAGCAGCTTTTTTATGCTTAAAATTTAAAAACCACGCTAACATTAAAGTAATCTGTAATACAAAGTAGCTTCAATTTATTTCATAAATAATTCTGTGTATTCAAAAAATAATGAAAAAACTCAGCCTCAATAGATTTTAAGTGCTCGATTAAATCAATCATTAAACAAATAAAAAAGACGCATAAAGCGTCTTTTTTATTGAATAAATTAACTCATTAATGAGAGTCATCAAACTCATTATGCTGAGGCGCAGGGTGTTTAAAACCTTTGGTTTTATAACCCAAGTACAAAATACCGAACATAGCCCACCATAAGCCATATTTTAATGAACTTTCTTCAATTTCCAGCCATAGTGCAAATACACTGATGAAACCGAGTAATGGCACAATCACAAAGTGTAAAATATCTTTGAAATTTTTAGTGCGTCCATCCCGTAATGCATAACGTGAAATTACTGACAGGTTTACAAAAGTAAATGCTGTTAAAGCACCGAAACTGATCAGTGAAATCACCGTATCAAGATTCATAAAGCCAGCAGTTAAAGCCACAGCACCGACAATTAAAATATTGTAAGAAGGTGTCAGACTTTTAGGACTGATATGACCGAAGATTTTCTTGTTAATTACGCCATCACGACCCATGGCAAACATCAAGCGTGATACGCCCGCATGTGCTGAAATACCCGATGCCATCACCGTTACGATCGCAAAAGCAAGCACATAGGATTGGAACAGTGAACCGCCGACAAGCATTAAAATATCGGGCTGGGTTGCTGCAACATCCTCGAAGTATGTTTTTGGATCATTCGGAAAGTAAATTTGCATGAAATAGGTGCTGATAATGAAGATAATACCGGCAATTAACGCTGTTAGGAAAATTGCTTTAGGTAAAGTCTTTTCAGTATCTTTGGTTTCTTCAGCAAGTGAACTGAGTGAGTCAAAACCTGTGAAAGAGAAACACAGTAAAGTTGCACCGGTAATCAGTGCACCGACTGAAGTCAGCTCGTTCCAGAATGGTTCGAGACTCCAAAGCTGGTACCGTTGTTCTGCAGAGATAGGACCATCTGCATTAAAACCAGCCTGCAGCTTGGTGTAAACCAGATAGGTGAACACAGCAATCACAACCAGCTGAATGACTACAATCAAACTGTTAAAGTTCGCAACAAAGCGCGCACCACGTAAGTTAACACCAGTCATAAATGCTGTAAGTACAACCACCCAAACCCAGTGGTTTACATCCGGGAATAATGCTTCAAGGTAAATTACAGCAAGAATAATATTGACCATTGGTGAGAGTAAATAATCTAACCAAGATGACCAGCCGACCATAAAGCCGACATTGGGGTGAATCGATTTTTGAGCATAGGTATAAGCCGAACCCGAAGAAGGGTAGCGACGAATCATATGACCGTAACTCAGGGATGTTAATAAAATTGCAACGAGTGCAAATATGTAGGATGTCGGTACGTGAAAATGACTTTCTTCCGATACTAGACCGAAAGTGTCAAATAACGTCATGGGCTGTATATAAGCTAAACCGATAATAATGATGTGCCAGAGTCCCAGCGTTTTTTGCAGTTTAGCTGCCGATTGAGTCCCAGAGATATTTGTCAACGGCGTTATCCTCTTAATCGTTGATCAAGGATCAGTCATGTTTTAAGGATCGTTGAGACGAACGATCCCCCCTATGTGAATAAAACAAAAGTGCGCCAATCTACTCTAGTTTGGTATCTTTTGCCAGTATCTTTATGAATTATTAATGCAGAAAATATGCCATTCGATATAAAAAATTAACTTTAATTTTCCACAAAGTAAAAGCCCGATGCTTAAAAAAACATCAGGCTGATTTTTTGCTATATTCGCTTATTTTTCAATATTTACCAAGCTTTTTTTAAGATCGCTTTTAAATCACTTAAGGTTGCTTCTTTCGGGTTGTAAATAATAGAACCATCATTTAACGCTTTCTCGGCTACTTCATCTAATTGTGCCTCGGTTACTTTACCTGTTTCACGTAAAGTACGCGGTAATTTGGTCAGGCTATATAAGCGATCACGCATGGTCAGAATCGTGGCAATGGCTTTATTTGCACGCAAGTGAGCAGGGGTTTGCGCATAAATATCTGCACCTGCTAAAGGAAGCAAGAGCTCTGCAATTTTATCACCATTCACTTCTTTGTTGTATTCAAGTACATACGGAAGGAACAAGTTCATGCATAAACCATGCGGCAGATGAGCAACCGCACCTAGGGCATGTCCTAATGAATGCACTAAACCAACCATTGAGTTGGAAAATGCAATGCCGGCCATAGTAGAGGCTTGAGCCAGTTCCAGACGACCAAACTCATCGGTTGGGTTGTCCAGAACATTAAACAAACTGTTGCTGACTTTTTTGATCGCAGCCGTCGCATAGGCATCACTGATCGGATTGGCTGCCATGCAGGTATAAGCTTCAACTGCATGGGTTAGTGCATCCATCGCTGTCATAGCGGTTAAATGCGGTGGCAAGGTCTGGGTCATACGCGGATCAAGAATCGCAGCGTGCGGCATCAAATAGTAAGACGCAAACGGCATTTTGACATTTTTCTCAAGATCAGACACCACAGCCACCATGGTCACTTCTGAACCGGTACCCGATGTGGTGGGAATCACGAAAAATGGTTTTAACGGTTTAGGAAGATTATGCGCCCCTGAGAATTTCAGTAAATCATCACCGCCTTCAGTCACCAAAATATTGGTCGCTTTTGAAGTATCAATCACCGAGCCACCACCCACGGCAATAATCGCATCACAATTATTGTCGCGATAGGCTTTGGCTGCACTACGAACTGTTTCTACGCTTGAGTCAGGTGGGACATTATCAAAAATATAACCAATCACGGCATCGGTAGATTCAAATGCAGCCTCAATCGGAGTCAGTAAATTATTTGCACGTACACCTTTATCGGTAATGATCAGTGGACGTTTTGCGCCTAGCGTCGCAAGTTCAAACGGAATGTGTTCTAACGCGGCATGACCTGCGATAACTTTTACTGGACAGAAAAATTCGTAATAAGGCTTAGCCATGTTATGCACTCCGTTTAAAATAGGATTGAGCTAGTTTCAAATAAATATTTGCAGCTCCGGTTAATTTTTCTTTTAGGCTCAATTCAGTTGGATATTGTTTTACAGCAAGCTCGGCCAAGAGTTTAGGTAAAATCAGCGATTCCATTTTATTTAAGCAACGGACCAGACGAATGGCGAAGGAAATATCACCATCGGCAATCATGCGGTCGTGAGCAAAAGCTTGTGCAGTACTTTCTTGGAAAGAAAAAACTAAAAAAGCATGAGTTAAGTGCTTAAAAGTAATGGTTAGATCGGGTTTGCCGTCGAAAGAGGAGAGCAATTTTAATTGATGGTTTTCCGTGACTTTTGCAATAAAAGCCGGACCATTAGGAAATACTTTCATCGATAGAACGAAACCGACAGGGAAGTTGGCAACTTCCTGTTTTACTTCTTTATCGACTTGGCTCGCCATTACCAGACCTCTGCCAATCACATCCATCATGAGTTTGACGTAGGTTAGTTGTAAAGCGGGCTTTACGGATTTGGTTGAAATCACTCGCGCATCCCTTATCTAAAAATATTTTATTAATTTAGAGTAAATACTCTAATTTATTTTTATGTCAAAAGCAAAGTTATTGTTGCATGACTTGAACTTCATTAAAGTAACCGCTGTCATCTAAAGTTTCAATGATATCGACGCATAAGTTCTCAAATTTTGGGTAGTCTTGAAGCAAATCCTGAATACGGACCATTTCCAAACCGGCATAACCACAGGGGTTAATGGTATGAAATCCAAAAAGGTCGCAATCTATATTCAGTGCCAGGCCATGATAGCTACGTCCTTTACGAATTTTAAAGCCTAAAGAGCCAATCTTCCGTTCATCCACATAAACGCCAGGTGCATCGGGTTTGGCATAGGCTTCAATCCCGTATTTTTTTAGCAATTCAATCATCAGATTTTCAGCGTAAGACACTAAAGTACGTACATTCCAGCCTAAGCGATTAAGGTCAAACATGAAATACGCCACCAGCTGACCGGGTCCATGCCAAGTCACTTGACCACCGCGATCGCTCTGTACCACCGGAATGTTGCTAGGCATTAGAATATGTTCAGGTTTTCCGGCCTGACCTTGAGTTAGAACATTCTGATGTTGCAAAATCCACAGTTCATCCGGGGTATTTTCATCACGATTTTCAGTCAGGTTTTTCATCTCCTGAAAACGATCAAGATAGGAGGTGAGCTGGTTAAATTGACGAATAATCAGTGTGGGCTTTAGAACAGCATCAGTCACGTGAAGTGCGTCCTTAAAAATTCAATAGGATGTAATGATTATAATGAAATCAAGCAGGGATAGGGGGATATCCCGGTGATTTGTCATTTTTATTGGAATAGCAAAAATATTTTATATAAAAAAAACACGCTTCTGAGCGTGTTTTTTAATTTTCTTAAAGTGCGGTTTTAATCAATGGACATGCGGCTAAATCGGCATATAGCGCATGAACTTGTTCAAGTTCCAAGAAAAGCAGTTGTGCAGTTAAAGAGTGGTATTTACCTGTACGAGATGCTTGAATTTTAATCGTCGTGCTATCAAAGTCAGGGAAGTGTTTCACTAAAATTTCTACAACAGCGACATGTAAATCATCACTGGCCTCACCAATCAGTTTAATTGGATAATCCATAGGGAAAACCCAAAGTTCTTCTTGCAGTTCGCGTGATGGCGTACGGTCTAACATGGTCATAGGAGTGCCCTTATATCAAACGCCTGCATGAATGCAGGCGTTGTATGTCTTCTGAATACTAAATGGGGATAACTGAATTGTTTTCAAGTCCCCATCGGTATCATCAAGAATTAGTCATTTTCAAGGAATGAACGTAAATGTTCAGAACGAGAAGGATGGCGTAATTTACGTAATGCTTTCGCTTCAATCTGACGAATACGCTCACGTGTTACGTCAAACTGTTTACCGACTTCTTCCAAAGTATGGTCGGTTGGCATATCAATACCAAAACGCATTTTCAAGACTTTCGCTTCACGTTCAGTCAAGTTTTCAAGTACTTCACGAGTCGCTTCTTTTAGGCCTTCTGAAGTTGCAGCATCAATTGGAGAAGTGATGTTGCCATCTTCAATGAAGTCACCCAAATGCGAATCTTCATCATCACCAATCGGTGTTTCCATAGAAATCGGCTCTTTGGCAATTTTAAGTACTTTACGTACTTTGACTTCATCCATTTCCAGACGTTCGCCCAATTCTTCAGGGGTCGGTTCACGGCCCATTTCTTGAAGAAGTTGACGTGATACACGGTTGATCTTGTTAATGGTTTCGATCATGTGTACTGGAATACGAATGGTACGTGCTTGGTCGGCAATCGAACGCGTAATCGCCTGACGAATCCACCAAGTTGCATAGGTCGAGAATTTATAACCACGACGGTATTCAAACTTGTCCACGGCTTTCATCAAACCGATGTTACCTTCTTGAATCAAGTCAAGGAATTGCAAGCCGCGGTTGGTATATTTTTTCGCAATCGAAATCACCAGACGCAAGTTTGCTTCAACCATTTCTTTTTTCGCACGGCGAGCTTTGGCTTCACCAATCGACATGCGTTTAGAAATGTCTTTAATGCCTTTAACGTCAAGACCAAGGTCTTTTTCGATATCTGCAATCTTTTGCTGGAATGCAAGAACATCCGGACGTACTTTTTCTAGATAAGTTTTTTGCTCAGCCGGAGCTTTTGCAATTTGCTCATCCAACCAGGCTGGGTTTGATTCCTGACCCGGGAACGAGGTACGGAATTGAGTACGATCCATACGGCCACGACGAACTGCATAACGCATTACTTCACGTTCAGAAGCACGAATCTGTTCATGCGTACCACGAATCATTTCCGAAATGATATCGAATAAGCGCGGCGTAAATTTGAACATCATAAACACAGTGGCAAGTGCTTCAAGCGCTTCTTCTGCTTGTTTGCTATCACGACCATGCTTTTCAATTGCAGCTTTGGTCACTTTCCAGGCATCTTCTAATTCAGTAAAACGAATACGGGCAATTTCTGGATCCGGACCTGACTCACCTTCAGAATCGTCATCACTTTCAGATTCTTCTTCTTCGTCATCATCCAGTTTTACATCTTTAGTCGTTTTAGTCGTCGCTTCATCTTCTTCAGCAATTTCAGCTTCTTCTTCTAAAACTTCTGGAATTTCTTCATCAGATTCTGGGTCTAAATAACCCGATAAAATATCAGCAAGACGACGTTCACCTTCGGTAACATCGTTATATTCTTTTAATACAACTTCAACTGCATTTGGCCAATACGCAATAGAGTGAAGAACGTCACGAATACCTTCTTCAATGCGTTTGGCAATACTAATTTCGCCTTCACGCGTTAATAGTTCAACCGTTCCCATTTCACGCATGTACATACGTACTGGATCGGTGGTACGACCAGGTTCGCTTTCAACTGAAGCAAGCACAGCTGCCGCTTCTTCTTCAGCGACCTCATCGGTTGCTTCGGCACTGTTACCGTCGAACATGGTGTCATCAGATTCAGGTGCACGTTCATGCACAGGAATGCCGACGTCTTGAAGCATTTGAATAATGTCTTCAATCTGTTCGCTTTCCGTGATCGAGTCTGGGAGATGATCGTTAACCTCAGCGTAAGTTAAGTAACCTTGTTCTTTGCCTCGGCTAATCAGAGCCGCTACTTGAGAAG
>JBLZXS010000105.1:0-31889 GCA_050285325.1 Acinetobacter sp. | reverse complement strand
AGCTGTAGTCGCCTTACATAATGGGCTTGGCTATTTATTGGGGTTTTGGGCAAGTCGACTCTTTAAGCTGCCTTATGCGGACAGTAAGGCCATTGCCATTGAAGTCGGTATGCAAAATTCAGGGTTGGGTGTGGCTTTAGCGGCAGTGCATTTCGCTGCATCTCCGGTTACGGCAGTGCCGAGTGCCATTTTTAGTTTATGGCATAACATTTCCGGACCTGCCTTAGCCACCTATTGGGCGAGTCGAACCGATAAAACCAAATAGAGAATCAGTGACTTTTTATTTTAAATAAAACAAAAAAGCCGAGCAAATATGCTCGGCTTTTTGATTCTTAGATTTTAAGAAGCTTTGGACTGTTTGGCTTTTAAAATTTCAGTTCTGAAGGTCTGTGCCAATTCGGCTACTTCACTATCCATACCATTCATGATGAAGGCATGACGAGTCAGCACATTGGTTGGATTAGGCATGCTGACCAATTGAAAACGATCGGAAATATTTTTGAGTAATTCATTCGGTAAATGAATGGCACTTTCTTTTGCTGCTAACTGTTGAACCAGACGTTCTGCCGCTTGCACTGGCGTCAGTTGCATGGCATCGACATGACTTGAAATCGCGCTGCGGGTTTGTAAAACAAAGCGCTTTTCTTCGCGATAGCGTTTATATAACACATCTGACAACAGTTGGAACACGGTACTGATCATCACTAGACATTGCACTGCATTTGGCGTTTCAACCGACATGCTAATGGTGGCACCATGTTCATCGAATTTATGTATGGTGGAAATATCAGAACTATTCAGTTTGTAGTGTTGCACACACAATTCAGCGGTTTTATTCAGGAAAATCTGACATAAATTGAAATAG
Organism: Acinetobacter sp.; assembly: GCA_050285325.1. Taxonomy (GTDB): domain Bacteria; phylum Pseudomonadota; class Gammaproteobacteria; order Pseudomonadales; family Moraxellaceae; genus Acinetobacter. The sequence continues at coordinate 31,024 of JBLZXS010000105.1, read as the reverse complement.
GGAACTGAAACTGTTTTATTGACCGAATCCATTAACTGTTTTGGATCATAAAACTGGATATTTAAGGCAATACAATTGTCATCCAGCACCACAGGTTTTGATTCTTTAACTTTTGCTTTTACCTGAGCATTTTGCTGTGCTTGCGCAACTGCTACAGCAGCATTGTGCTGTTCTTGTTGTAATGCCTGAGTCAAAGTTTGAATTTCATGTTTTAAGCGCGATTCATTATTAATGCGTGCCAAATATTCGGTACGACTTGGGCGGGCAATCGCACGATAAGCCAACCATAACAAGCTGTGAATCATCAGCGATAATAAAATTGCCAGCCATTGAGTCCGTAAAATTTCACCAATACTGGACTGGATTAAAGTGATTTCAATGGTGCCGACTTTCTTTTCATTTTGCAGTGCTTCACGAACGAACACTTCGCCTTGACGTGTTTTGGTTAAACCACCTGTCGCAAGCACCTGATTCTTCGCATCTAAAATACGAATAGAAGCCACGCTTGGGTTGGTTGCATAACGCTCGGCCAATAATGCCAATGACACTGTATTGGCCGGTTCAAGCTCGGATAGGCTGTCTGTGACCAGTTGCGTGGTCATCAGCTGTCCTTGACTGGCGCGATTTGCATTCAGCTGATGCGTTGTCGCAAGAACCAGTAAAAAGGTGTGTAAAGCAAAACTTACAATCAGTAGGCTAGCAAATAGCCCTTGTCTAGGCGCATTCAACGTAAACTTCCAAGGCATTTATGTTCAAATTCGATTATGATTCTTACAATAGTTGTAGCTCAGACCCGAGTCAATTCATGCGAGAAATCATTCTTATATCATTTTTAGGACCAGACCAGCCTAATCAATTTACACGATTAATGCAGGTATTGTCCGTACATTCTTTACAAATTCTGGATGTGGGACAAGCCGTCATCCATAACCAACTGACCTTAGGTATTGTTGTTTCGTCAGATGACCAAACTGCTACAGCATTAGCCATGAAGGAGATCTTGATTCTAGCACATGATATTGGCTTAACAGTGCGCTTTAAACCAATCTCTACATCAGAATATGATCAATGGGTCAGCGAGGGCGGACAGACCCGTTATATCGTGACGGCACTTGCACCAGAATTAAGCGCTTCGCAGTTACAAGCGGTTACCAATATTGTGTCTAATCAAGGTTTTAATATTGAAACAGTCACCCGTTTGTCGGAACGTCCAAAGTTGGCTGCTCAAATTGACGGGCCAAAACGCTCTTGCGTACAATTTGGTTTGAAAGGACAAATGTTAGATGCCACCGCCATGCGTGCATCTTGCCTGCGTTTATCGACTGAACTTAATGTCGATGTCGCGGTTCAGGAAGACAATGCTTACCGTCGTAATCGCCGTTTGGTCTGCTTTGACATGGACTCGACTCTGATTGAACAGGAAGTGATTGACGAGTTAGCAATTGAAGCCGGAGTAGGGGAGCAAGTCGCTGAAATTACTGAACGTGCCATGCAAGGGGAACTGGATTTCCAGCAAAGTTTCCGTGCGCGTGTTGCCTTGCTCAAAGGAATGGATGCGTCTGTTTTACCGAAAATTGCAGCGCGTCTGACTGTGACTGAAGGCGCGGAGCGCCTGATTTCAACCTTAAAAGCATTGGGTTATAGAACGGCTATTCTTTCTGGTGGTTTTCAGTATTTTGCTGAATATTTACAAGAAAAATTGGGTATTGATGAAGTTCATGCCAATTGTCTTGATGTGGTCGATGGACGGGTGACGGGTGAAGTAAAAGGCCATATTGTCGATGGTGCACGTAAAGCATTTTTACTGCGTGAACTTGCCGAGCGTATGGGTATTTCCCTTGAACAGACCATTGCGGTAGGCGATGGGGCGAATGATTTACCGATGCTCTCGATTGCCGGTTTAGGGGTAGCATTCCGCGCGAAACCCTTAGTTCGCCAAAATGCCAATCAGGCGATTTCAAGTGTCGGTTTAGATGGGGTTTTATATCTTCTTGGTGTGCATGATAAAGACCTGAGCCGTGCCTAATTATTTGGCTTAATTGTTGAAGTTTATTGACAAAACGCGACATTGATGTCGCGTTTTTTTAGTTTAAAAGCACTCAAAATACGATGAATGGTCGACTTAAATCGCCGATAAAAACAACGATCAAGCCGTTCAGGAAAAATATTTTTTTAATGCTTTAAATGAGTTGTTTTTTTGTAATGACATGGCAAGTCCGAGTCCATCTCAGTTTCAGAAAAAGTTAAAAATAAAAAAATGTAATGACAAAATAATATTGCGACAAGGTGTGTCGCTGCATAAAAATACAAGACTTTTTTTCTTTAAAAAACTACGCATAATGCTTGCATAGGGATTGATCTAGAAAGATTCCATCATTTATTTAACGGTATCGGGGATGAGATTGAGACCACCAACAAGTGTCGAAGTCCTGTCTTAGACGGAGGTTTTTATGGTTACAGCAAATTTAGCAACCATCGTGGGCTTAAGCTTGATAGCGGCTGCTTTGATAGCTGTTTTCTTTTCGCCTTATCGTCGTTTGTTAAGCTTTATGTTCGCAGGCATGTTGTTTTGGGGTCTGATTGAAGTGATTCGGTTTGGTACCCAAACGGTGTTTGAGTTACCTATGACTTATAGTTATCTGACTGCGCTCATGTCAGGGATGGTCATTGTGACAATGCTGCTGTTACGCGCAGATCGTCGTGCGGAACGTGCTTTAGCTAAACGTCGTTATATCGAGCATACGCCCGTTTATGAAGATGACCAGCAGCAGTGCTCAAGCCGTTAAATTGAAGCAGAAAGAATTCTAAAAAAGATGTGCCAAGGGCACATTTTTTTGTTTGTTCATTATTGTTATACAAAGCCTTACTTCAAAAAACACAACTTATGTTAGGATAAGTCGTCAATTTTCCAACAATTACAATAGGCTTAAATGTCATGAAACTATCTTCGATTCCTGTCGTAAAATTACCACTGGTCGATGTAAGCACGGATCCGCTTGATTTGCTAGTTGCGGGCTTGGCTTTGCGTATGAAGCAATTGGCGCGTACTAGCCCAAAATTTATTGAGTTAGTTCATGAACGTCAATTCCGTATTCAAATTGGAACCGATTTAGGCGTTGCTCGCCAAATCGTGGTCAACAATGGACAAATTGACACGGTGTCTGGGGATGCTGAAAAAGCGGACTTCATTTTGCAGTTTGCAGACAGTGAGCAGGGTGTAAAAACTTTAATGAAGGGTGATCCAACCGCTTTCATGACCGGCATGCAAAATGGCAGCATTAAAATGGAAGGTGATTTTGGTTTATTGGTTTGGTTCAACAAAGTTGCAAAATTGATTCCACCTAAATTACCAAAACCTGTACAAGAAAAAGTGAAATTGGTGCGTTCATTTATCCGTGAAAAGACTGGTAAATAATATTTCTTATTGAATATTAATTTCTTATTGATAATAATGCCCCCTATTTTTAGGGGGTATTTTGTATGAAAATTTTTTTAACGACAGCTTTTTTAACGGCAACTTTAACAATGACAGGTTGTGCGAGCATTTTTTCTGGTTCAACTCAGACATTAACTTTTAAATCAGTTCCAGATACAGCAAATATTACGATTACAAATAAATTAGGTGAAAAGATTCATACTGGCTCAACTCCTGCTACTGTAACTTTAAAACGTGGGAATGGTTACTTTAAATCGGCTGGTTATGATGTAACTTTCTCGAAAGAAGGTTTCCAAACTAAAACTGTACAAGTAAAAGCGACAGTAAATGGTTGGTACATTGCAAATATTATTTTTGGTGGTTTAATTGGATTCCTCATTGTTGATCCTGCAACGGGTGCAATGTATACCTTATCTCCTAGCGATATAACCAGTGTATTAGATACTGCACAGCTGTCTACGACAAAAACCGAAGATCATCAATCGCTCACTGTTATGCTGGTGCAGGATATTCCAGTAGATATGATGAAACGAGCTAAATACATTACAACATTATAAAATTCAAAAGCCCTCAATAGAGGGCTTTTTTAATAACTGAGGTTTTGCGTAGTTTATTCAACTTCCAAGTTAAAAGTCACAGGTCCATCATTGACCAAATGTACTTTCATATCGGCTGCAAAAATACCGGTTTGTACATTCTCAAATTGAGTTTGAGCATAAGCGACCAATTGTTCATATAAGGCTTTTGCTTCACTTGGCGGCATCGCTAGGCCAAAGTCGGGACGTAAACCTTTTTGTGTTTGCGCCATCAAAGTGAATTGAGATACCAATAACAGTCCACCACCAGCTTGACTGACATTCCAGCCCATTTTGCCCTGTTCGTCATCAAAGATACGATATTTTAAAATCTTATCAATCAGCTTCTTACCTTTATCCAGATTGTCATCTTTGCCCAGACCCAGAAAAACTAAAATACCGTGTTGGATTTCTCCGGTGGTTTCACCTTCTACCACGACTTTGGCTTCCAGGACACGTTGTAATAAGGCTCGCATAATTGATTGTGATTCCATCATTTTTGGCTAAAAGCGATTGTAGCAAAACGGGCTGTTAATAATTAGGGTTGTGTCTATTTTTTAATCATTAAAATACTGAAAAATAATGGATTAAATTTTAAATATTCAATAAAACGATCGTAACTATGAATATTATCTGTTTTAACTATTTATTTGAAAACAGTATCTTTGCCGTTGCAGGAAAGGTATAAATTTTAGTGAGATGAAGACGATGTTTAAGCGTTCTTTACTTGTTGCAATGCTTGCAACAGCGACAGTAGCTTCACAAGCTGCTGCCTTAACCAAAGACAATGGCGCTCCAGTGGGCGACAACCAGAATTCAATCACTGCGGGTGAGCAGGGTTCTGTATTGCTTCAAGACGTGCAGCTGGTTCAAAAACTGCAACGTTTTGGTCGGGAACGTATTCCTGAACGTGTCGTACATGCACGTGGTACAGGTGCGTATGGTGAATTCGTTGCAACTAAAGATTTATCTGATTTAACCATCGCTTCATTGTTCAAAGCAGGTACAAAAACGCCGGTTTTCTTACGTTTCTCTACCGTTATTCATCCTAAAGGCTCACCAGAAACTTTACGTGACCCGCACGGTTTTGGCTTGAAATTTTATACCCAAGAAGGCAATTGGGACTTGGTTGGTAACAACCTTCCAGTGTTCTTTATCCGTGATGCCATTAAGTTCCCGGACTTCATTCATGCGATGAAGCCAAGTCCGGTCAGCAATGTTCAAGATGCCAATCGGGTATTTGACTTCTTGCAAAGCCAGCCATGGGCAGTCAACATGTTGACTTATGTGTATTCAAACTTGGGTACACCGGCCAGCTACCGTAACCTAGATGGTTTTGGTGTTGACGCCTTCAAATTGTATAACGACAAAGGCGAGTACAAGTATGTGAAGTTTAACTTCCGTACCAAGCAAGGCCTGAAAGGGATGAATCTGGAAGAAACTGCTGCAATGCAGGGCAAAGATTTTAACCATCTTACCAATGATTTATACGGCAGCATCAATGCCGGTAAATTCCCGAAATGGGATTTGTATATTCAGGTTCTTGATCCTAAGGATTTAGATAACTTTGATTTCAACCCATTAGATGCAACCAAAATCTGGCCTACGGATTTAATTCCAGAAACCAAAGTCGGTACGTTGACTTTAAACCGCATGCCGAAAAATTTCTTTAATGAAACTGAGCAGTCTGCATTTGCACCAGGTAATTTAGTCCCGGGCATCGAACCGTCTGAAGACCGTTTACTGCAAGGTCGTATCTTCTCTTATTCAGATACCCAAATGTACCGTTTAGGCGCAAATCATCAGCAAATTCCGGTAAACCGTCCAGTTGTGAATGTAAACAATAACAACCAGGAGGGTTTCATGAACATGTCAGAACGTGATTCTGACGTGAACTATGAACCAAGCCGTAAAGTACCAAAACCAGCGACAGCACATGCAAAAGCGGTAGCGACGCCACTTGACGGTAAAGTGCTTCAACAGGCGATCAAGAAAGAGCAGCCGTTCAAGCAAGCCGGTGAGCTGTATCGTTCTTACTCAGCCGTTGAAAAAACTGACTTGATTCGTAATTTGGCTGCCGATTTGGGTGCGGTGAAAGACTCGGAAACCAAACACATCATGTTGTCTTATTTCTATAAAGTGGATGCAGATTACGGTACGCGTTTAACTGCTGCGGTAAAAGGCAACTTGGCCACTGTAAAAGCGAAAGCAGCACAATTGAAAGACTAATTTCGATTGGTCTATTACATTGGTGACTAGGGTATAGAGGTGTCACCAGCCGAAAGTCCTGTAGAACTCAATCCTTTCCTGCAACCCTAGGGGAGTTTTACAGGCACTAGGATGAAATGAATCGATGTAATTGCATAAACTGAGGCAAGCTGAAATGAAAGTTGTATTACAAGGTTTGATGATGTCAGTGCTTAGTATTGTTCTGATCACAGTGCTGAGTTTGGGCATTACACAGCTGTATGCAAAAGAGTCAAATAGTGGAGTCCAACAACAGCTCCCTAGTCAAAAAGAACTGGTCGATCTGTTTTTTGCCGCAGCACGAACAGGCAATAATGAAGTCATTAGCGAATTTTTAAAACATGGTTTTCCGGTGGATGTGAAAAACCATGCCGGTTTTACCCCGCTGATGATGGCAACGTATTATGGGCATCAGCCTGTAGTGACAACTTTAATTGCGTACGGTGCCAACCGCTGTGAACGCGATAACAAAGGACATACTGCACTGATGGGTGCAATTGTGAAGGCAGAATGGGCGATTGCCAGACAGTTGCGTAAAGTCGACTGTGATGTGAATGCCAAACAAAATGGGCTATTAACCACTGAAGAATTTGCTCAGGTTTTTGGACAAGATCAACAGTTGAAGAAAATGCTGGAATCGTATTCGCAACAGCAATAAAAGCACCAGAGTTCGAGTAATTAGTCGAATACAGCGGTGCATTTACCAAAACATGGCTTTGCAGTGCTGAAAAATATGCTTTAATGCGAATAGTTGATAAAAACTGAAAGTTATATGTCCGCAATCATTCATTCATTATTAGATACCGACCTGTATAAATTCACCATGTTACAGGTGGTTCTGCATAAATTTCCTCAAACCCATAGCGTCTACCATTTTCGTTGTCGTAATTTAGAAGATACAGTTTATCCACTGACGGATATTCTGGATGATTTAAATCAGCAACTCGATTATTTATGTCAGCTCAAGTTTAAAGAAGATGAACTGCAATATTTACGTAGCTTGCGTTTTATTAAAAGTGACTTTGTCGATTATCTAGAACTCTTCCAGCTGAAACGACGCTTTATTAAAGCCAGTATTGATGATCAAGGCCGTTTGGATATTTGGGTTGAAGGCCCAATGGTTCAGGCGATGATGTTTGAAATCTTTGTTCTGGCGATCGTTAACGAACTGTATTTCCGCCGTATCCGTAGCGATGAGGTGTTGGCAGAAGGTGAACGCCGTTTGCAAGCCAAAGTGGCTTTGCTTAAAAAATATGAACAAGAACAAAATCCGAATGATCCACCCTTTTTAGTGTCCGACTTTGGTACGCGTCGTCGTTATAGCTATGCCTGGCAGAAACATGTCATTACCCAGTTTAATCAGGCATCTCCGTATATTTTCCGTGGTACCAGTAATGTGTTAATTGCCAAAGAACTGGGTCTTACTCCAATTGGTACCATGGCACATGAATTCCTGCAAGCCTTTCAAGCGCTGGATGTACGTTTACGTAATTTTCAAAAACTGGCACTGGAAACCTGGGTACAGGAATACCGCGGTGACTTGGGAATTGCCTTGACCGATGTAGTCGGAATGGATGCCTTCCTGCGTGACTTCGATTTGTATTTTGCCAAACTGTTTGACGGTCTGCGTCATGACAGTGGCGATCCCTATGAATGGGGCGACAAGGCCTATGCCCATTACAAAAAACTGAAAGTCGACAGCAAAAGCAAGATGCTGACCTTTAGTGATGGGCTAAATTTGGAAAAAGCCTGGAATCTGCATCAATACTTTAAAGACCGTTTTCAGGTGAGCTTTGGTATTGGCACCAATTTAACCAATGACCTGGGACAAACCCCATTGAATATTGTGTTGAAATTGGTGGAATGTAACGGTCAATCGGTGGCTAAAATTTCCGATAGCCCAGGAAAAACCATGACCGATAACGATACTTTTCTGGCTTATTTACGTCAGGTATTCGAAATTTCAACAACGGAATAAAATCATTTTCTATAGCTGATTTTTTGCTAAAAGAATGCAAAAAATCAGCGTAATAGTGAAAATGACTTGTGCTAAGATCATCCATGTTGATCTGAATAAAACTCGAAAAAATATGACTGTTCCTGCATTTAATTTTGGTCTGCTCATTGAAGCAGAAGAACTCGTGCCACATCTGGGTAATGAAAAATTACGTATTGTCGATTTAAGCCGTAGTTCTGTTTATGATCAATTGCATATTCCGCATGCGATTCATGTCAAACCCAAGCAGTTGCTTCGTCAAGAAGAACAGGCTTCAGGTCTGCTTCCCGATATTGAAGGCTTGAAGGCTCTGATTGAATATTTGAATATTTCTCCAGACCATCATGTCATTGCGTATGATGATGAAGGCGGTGCATGGGCAGGGCGGTTAATCTGGAATTTACATTGCCTCGGTTTTGAAAATACCAGTTTACTGAATGGTGGTATTCATGCCTGGTTGGCTGCGGGTTTTCCAACTTCTTCCGAGGTTGAAAAATTAGCACCTGTTGAAAATTTGGTTGAAATTAACCAGGCTCATATTGATCAGTACCGTATTCAATATGCAGAACTTTTAGAAAAAGTGAAAAACAATAACATTCAAGTGTGGGATTGCCGTACCGAAGATGAATACACAGGGCTTCGACTGGCAGCGCGACGCGGCGGTCACATTCCAAATGCCCGACATTTTGAATGGAGTACTGCCCTTAATCGTGAAAATCATTTAAAATTACATCCTTTAGATCGCACTCAACAACGCTTAGAACAATTGGGATTCAATTTAAATGAGCCTGTAGTGGTGTATTGTCAGTCACATCACCGTTCAGGTTTAGCTTATATTTTGGGTCGATTACTCGGTTGGAATATTCAGGCTTATGATGGTGCGTGGAGTGAATGGGGCAACCGCCTCGACAGTCCGATTATTACCGGAGAGTTACCATCTTGAGTTTCGCATCACGTTTAAAAAAACAAATTTTTATTCAAGCACAACGTGTTGTGCCACAGCACCAATTATCACGTGTGGTGGGTAAACTTGCAGCCAGTGAAAACCCGATTGTAAAAAATACGGTGATTCAGGCTTTTAAAGCGCAATATGGTATTGATATGTCGATCGCTGAACAAGGCGATGCATTGAAATACAAGTCATTCAATGAATTCTTTACCCGTTCCCTAAAACAAGGGGTACGTGCGATTGATACTGATCCTAGCAGTGTGATTTCACCTGCGGATGGTGCAATTTCACAATTGGGCAAAATTGAAGATGGCGATATTTTTCAGGCCAAAGGTCAAAGCTTTTCAGTTGAAAAACTAATTGCCGATCCACAACTGGCTGAACCGTTTAAAAATGGTCAGTTCGCAACGGTGTATTTGTCTCCTAAAGATTATCACCGTGTGCATATGCCTTTTGCCGGAACTCTGACTGAAACTTTGTATGTACCTGGAGAGTTGTTCTCGGTCAATCAAACCACTGCAGAAAATATTCCGGGTTTGTTTGCGCGCAATGAACGCATGGTATGCCTGTTTGATACAGAACTGGGTCGTATGGCTGTGGTTCTAGTCGGTGCCATGATTGTTGCGGGTATTGAAACCGTAGCCACAGGCAAAGTGAAACCTACAGGACGCTTGGAGCTGAACCAGCACAACCTGTTCCTTGAAAAAGGTGCAGAGCTGGGTCGTTTTTATTTGGGTTCTACCGCCGTGATTTTATTTGAGCAAGATAAAATGGCTTGGGATACAGTATTTAAAGCCAACTCGGTTGTGGTGATGGGTGAAGCTTTGGGGCATACGGTTTAATAATATTCCTCCTCCCTATGGGAGGAGGTTAGGTGGAGGGGCTTCTCCCTAACCCTCTCCTAGCAGGAGAGGGAATTTAAGCTATAAAAAAGCGCCTCATTTGAGGCGCTTTTTTTATGAATTCAATTTAACGTTTCACCACGATAGAATCAATGCCACTACGTTGTAGGGTTTGCTGTGCAATGATCGCAGCTTCAGAAGAATCATAAGGACCGGAAATTACCCGATACCAGGTTTGACCATTTTCAACCGATTTAACCACATCCGCAGAAAGACCATTTAAAATAATTTCAGCACGACGCGCATCCGCACTGTCTGGATCAGAATAGCTACGGACTTGAAGAATATAGCTTGGCTGATGTGCCACTGGCGCTTCAGTAGATTCCAGACCTGGCTCGGCAGTTTCAGTATTGATAGTCGGTTCAGGTTCAGGCGCTTCAACAATCACGACGGTTTCTGAGCTTTTAGTTTCCGGCACAGCCTGTTCAGGAATAGGCGTCACTTGCTGTTGAGGCAGTAAATCGTAGAATCGATAGTCTTTGTTGGTGTCTTCTTGGTAATGTTCAGAATTGATCTGATTCTTCGGCTGAACTGGTGCCCACGGTTTCCATAGCATCAAGGCTACAGCAAAACTCAACACGATTAAAATGACGACAAGTGTTCCGAGCCATGCAGGAATCAATGGCTTTTTAGGCTTATTCGGTCGCTCAGATACACCGCGCTGCGTTTTTCCAAACACGTGAAAACCTCTCATTCTTTAAAATGGAATGGCTATTTTAATAACCATTCCGAATTGTTTTTATTACATGCTCTCAGGTGCAGATACACCCAATAACTCTAAACCATTGCGTAATACTTGTTGTACATTCACTGAAAGAAGTAAACGTGCTTGGGTAAGTTCAGCATCATCGTTGAGTACTTTATGCTCATTATACCAACCATGGAATAATGCTGCCAATTCTTTCAGATAGTTACCGACCTGATGCGGTTCATAACTATTGGCTGCACGAATCACGATTTCAGGATAGGCAGCAAGTTTTGCCAGAATTTCAGTTTCAGCATCAAGATCTAGTTTTGCTGCAAATTGACGTGCATTTACGGCATCAAAATTCACATCGGTCGATGCTGCTTTCTCTAGCATACGGCAAATACGGGCATGCGCATATTGAATATAATACACAGCATTGTCTTTGCTTTGTGACACTGCAAGGTCAAGGTCAAAGTCAATGTGCTGTTCAGACTTGCGCATTACGTAATAGAAACGTGCTGCATCATTACCAACCTCTTTACGAAGGTCACGTAAAGTCACAAACTGACCTGAACGCGATGACATTTGCACCATCTCGCCGCCGCGCCATAGGCTGACGAACTGAACCAGAAGAACGGTTAATTTCTTCGAGTCATAACCCATCGCATCAATAGCTGCTTTGACACGTGCAATATAACCATGGTGGTCTGAACCCCAGATATCCACGATATCAGTATACCCACGTTGTAATTTATTCAGATGGTAAGCAATGTCAGAGGCGAAATACGTGGTTTGACCATTACGGCGTTTGACTACACGGTCTTTTTCATCACCAAATTCAGTCGATTTAAACCAGATGTTACCGTCTAGTTCATACAAGAAACCGCGTTGATCAAGCGTTTGAAGCGCTTCTTCAATTTTATCCGTTAATGATTCTTCACTGAACCACTGGTTGAAGGTCACACCAAATTCGCCAAGGTCATCTTTAATATCATCAAGGATGGCTTTTAACGCAGCTTGCAAGAAAACGCGGTAGCCTTGACCGATTAATTGTTGTGAATTAAAAATCAAGCCATCGATATGTTTTTCTTTATCGCCTGAAATTACAACTTTGTTGCCATCTGCATCGAGTTCAGCAGCAAACTGTACATCTTCAGGAACATCTTTATAAACATCTGCAACTGGACGTACATAAGCATCGCCATCTTGGTCAATAATGCTTTGTGCGATTTCTTTAACATAGTCGCCTTGATAGGCATTTTTAGGGAAAACCAGTTCTTGGCCAGTGAGTTCCAAGTAACGTAAGTAAGTTGATGTCGCCAGAATGTCCATTTGACGGCCGGCATCATTGACATAATATTCACGATCTACTTTCGCGCCAGTGGCTTCAAGCAAGTTGGCAACCGTCATACCATATGCTGCACCACGACCATGACCTACGTGCAGGCTAGAGGTTGGATTCGCAGAAACGAATTCCACTTGGATGCGTTTTTCAGCATTGGCTTGGGTACGACCGAATTGATCTTTTTGTGCTTGAACCTGATCAAGCACAGTAAAGCGTTGGTCGGCATTTAAGAAGAAATTAATAAAACCAGGACCGGCAATTTCTGCTTTGCTGATGTCTGCCACTTCAGGAAGACTGGCGAGGATTTTTTCCGCGAGATCACGAGGCTTCATACCCGCAGCTTTAGAACCGATCATCGCGATGTTTGACGCAAAGTCACCGTGGCTTCGATCTTTGGTTCGCGTTAAGTTGCTACTGTTATTAAAGTCGGATGGGAGTACACCTTCAGCTTGAAGAGATTGCACTGCATGGTCGAGAGCTGCTTGTATTGCCGTATTCATAATCAGTCGAAAAATAAACGTCGCGGAAAAACAGCAAATATAGCAAATTTCACCGTCTTTAGGTGAACCCATTTGTATTGAATGAATCTTGTCCGACAGTCTAGCTAGAGCGGAAGGGTGGAAAATGAAGAAAAGCTTCAAAAAATGGGGATTTATGGCATATTGAAGGTCTCTAAGAAATAAACAGAGCAGCACATATGCAACCTGAACGCCCGAAGATTATTGGAAATATTCCCAAACTGTCTACAAAATGGGCCATGGTGGTGATGCCGTTTATTTTGTCATGTTTAATGAGTGGCATTATTTCCTTGATTAATATGCTGCGTAATCTGGGTTGGATCGATGGTTTTATGAACTTGTGGTTTCACAACTGGATGATTTCTTGGGCTTTTGCTTTCCCAATTGTATTAACCCTTTTACCTTTGGTACGTAAATTGACTGGCAAACTGGTCGATCTATCTGCTCCGAATGCACCGAAATAGTTTTATCCTGTTAGCTTGAAGGCTGCTGTGATTTAAATGCCTGCTTTCAATTAAAGCACCACATCTACTAAAGCGCGAATAATTCCCAGTATCAAACCAATAAAAGCACCTACGACCACACCATTGACGCGGATCATGTGCAAGTCGCCACCGACTTCATTTTCAATTTTGTCGATCATTTCCCGCGAATCCCATTCATGAATCCGTTCGCTAATAAAACGAATCACTTTTTCACTGTATTGGTCACTTAAATTAACGGCAATTCCGCTCATCCGGTCATTCAGTAGTTCACGTACTGCTGGGTTGGAAATGATATTTTCCCCGACTTGCTGAATGGCGACACGCAGGTTTTGTGCAATGCCTGAATCGTCTTTTAATAAGTCGGCTTTAATTGCATCACAAAGAATGACGACGGCGCCGCTAATAAAATTCAGCACTTGCGGACTATCCAGCAAGGCATCTTTGGTACTGTTTAAACGATGACTGGCATTACTTTCATCATCTGCCAGTTCCAGCATCAACTGATGCCCCATGTCTTCAATTTTTTGACGCCACGGATGTTCCGGGTCGGCAAGCATTGACTCTACTCGTTCCACCAGTGAATCGATGGTACGTTGCTGTACATCAATCCCAATCCAGCTTGCACCTTTGGCCAGTTTCCACACCCCTAATTCTTTAAATAAGGTACGTGTGAGTTGACGGGTTTCTTCGGGATGAGACATTACCCATTCATGCGCTAAATCGAGTCCGCGTTGTAATACATCCTGATGAAAGTCATTTTCCAGAACCGCACGCAGCATTTCACTGGCAAGCGTATTGATTTGGGTATTACGCACCCATTGCACGCTATTGTTTTGAATGAAGCGTCCAATTTGTTCCTGACCCACAAATTCAAAAATTTTCGGTACAGTCTGCTGAATGACTTGGGTTACTTGGCTATTATTTTCAGGTTTGGCCAGCCATTGTCCGACCGCCAGACTGAGATCGGTATTGTGCAGACTTCGCTTCACCACTTGCGGCGATAAAAAATTTTCCTGTACAAAACGGCCCATCGATTCAGCTATGCGCGCTTTATTACGTGGAATGATTTCGGTGTGATCGAGCAGGAACTTTGGAATCGGCATTTTTCCAAACGGGTTGCGGAACAAAACGGTAATGGCATACCAGTCCGCCAAGCCACCGACCACGCCGGCTTCGGCAGCCAGCATTAAAATATGAATCAGCCAGACATATTCAGGAACCAGCTTGGCAACCACCATCAGCACTAACCAGATGACAACTGCCATGATTAGGGCAATGGTGGCAAAGCGTTTACTGCGTTGCAAACTCGGCGTGGTGGTCGCTTCCGCTATGGTCATGCAATGTTCCTGTTGAGGCGTGGCAGAGGGTTATTTTGTTTTAGGCGGCACTTGCGGTGCCAGGACTTGTCCCGTCGGACTGAGCCCGTATTTTTGGCCTAAAGATTGTAAAATCAAATAGGCATCAAAGGCATCACTCGGCGCTTTTTTCTGATCTTTATAACATTCAATAGTATAGGAAACCTGTATCGGGTCAATATTCACTACGCGTGGCATATCATAAAATGGGTCAGGCCAGAAACCCGGATAACGGCGATAATAGCCGTATGGATAGTACATTGGGGTGGAGTAAACCACGGCTTGTCGTGGTGGTTGGCTACGATTACTCGGATCATTCAGGACTTTAAAATAGCGAAATCCGTTTTGTACGGTGGTTTGAGCTGCTTTAACCAAGGTGATTTCTTCAGCTGTCCCAAAACTCATATTGGGACGTGCCAGAAAACTTATCCGGTAGGACTGGGCATTCAAAGGCGTATTGCTGAATTGACCAAGCTGGTCAAAAGTCAGCGGTTTTGAAGGACTCATTGCACAGCCAGAGAGGGTGATTGCTGCTACCAGAGTCAGACCCATAATGCTATTTTTCATGTTAAACCTCCATACTAATTTACTGTGCGAGGGAGGCGACACAATAAATGTTTAGAAACTACTGTTGGGCTGGGTTAGAAATTCGAGTTCTTCTGCAGTCGAGTTGCGCGCTAAAATTTGATTGCGATGCGGATAGCGCCCGAAACGGTCAATAATCACTTTATGCTTTTTCTCGTAATCCAGATTCATGGGATTACCCAGTCGTTGAAATAATTTTAACGCGAATTCATGGATCAGTTTCGATTCACTGTGCATAAAGGGCATGTATAAAAATGCACGTTGCAGGGGATTTAATTGTTTATCCAAATCCAGACTAATCACTTCTTGAGCAAGGGCGAGTGCCAAAGCATCTTGGGCAAAGGCTTGCGCTTGATCGCGAAATAAATTCCGTGAAAACTGGTCGAGCACAATAATTTCAGCCAAGCGACCTTCTGCCGTGTTACGCCAAGACCAGAGTTCGGCTTGTGCGGCTTGCTGGTGAATATCATGAAACTTTTGATTAATGAGCGCATCAAAATCATCACTTTTTTCAAACCATAAGGGCTGTGTTTCAGGGTCAAACCAAAAGTCCAGAATATTCTGATAATTCATAATATTTACAAATCCTTAGCAGTTATTATTCAATACAAGCACAAAATTCAGATGTCTTATAGAGTAACTTTGTGATAAAAATTTGCCAGAAATATCTACGCAGTTTGCTTGAAAACTATACAGGGTATAATGTGACAGCCACAAATCACGTTATACTGCTATAAACTGATGATTTTATTTTAGTAGTTCTATTTAGTAGTTATCTTCCGATAAGCGAGATTGTAATGAGTCAACCCGAATCGACCGCTCAAGTTGTATTACCAGCTTGGGTGGATTCTTCGCTGTTTAAAGGCATGTTGCGTGGCATTGAGCGCGAAAGCCTGCGTATGCAAAGCAATGGTTTTTTGTCGCAAGCATCGCATCCACAAGCACTCGGGTCGGCTTTAACACATCCGCATATCACCACAGACTATTCTGAAGCCTTGATGGAGTTTATTACTCCGCCGCAAGACAGTATCAAACAGGCATTAGATTATTTGGCAGATATTCATGCCATTGCGCACCGTCATCTAGATAATGGCGAAAAGCTCTGGCCTTTGTCGATGCCCTGCATGCTGGATGATGACGAAAACAATATTCGTTTGGCACAATACGGCAGTTCCAATATTGGACGCTTTAAAACTTTATACCGGCATGGTTTAGGCGTGCGTTATGGTCGTCGCATGCAGACCATTTCAGGGGTACATTATAATTTATCTTTCCCTGATCAAGTGTTTGAAGCCCTGCAACAACAGGAAACCGATGACACTTTAAAAAGTTTAAATTTGCAGGATTATCGCAGTCATCGTTATTTTGGTTTAATTCGTAATTTCATTCGCTTAACCCCGTTGGTGATGTTCCTGGTGGGTGCCAGTCCATCTGTTTGCCAGTGCTTTATGACAGGTCGTGAACATCAGTTATTGCCTTTATTAAAGGGAACCCTGTTCTTGCCATATGCGACAGCACTGCGTATGGGCAATTTTGGTTATCAGAATTCTGCCCAGAAACAATTGGGCATTCACTACAATAACCTGTCCGGTTATCTAGAAGGCTTGCAGAAAGCGGTGAAAACGCCTTATGCGCCTTTTAGCCGTTTAGGTTTAACCGATGAACAGGGCGAGCCGATTCAAATCAATGACCATGTACTGCAAATTGAAAACGAATACTATAGCTTAGTCCGTCCGAAACAAGTGCCTCAAGCAGGGGAAACGCCCTCTCAGGCGCTGGAAAATCGTGGAGTGGGATATGTCGAGCTGCGTGCAGTGGATGTCAATCCGTATAGCCCGATCGGGATCGATGAGAACACGGCGGCATTTTTGGAAGTGTTGGCACTGCATTGTTTATTACAAGATAGCCCGGATTTACTGGACCAAGAACAGGAACAGATTGAACGCAATCAAGCCGAAGTGGTGAATCGTGGTCGTGCACCCAATGCAGTGATTATTGATGCTACGGGTGAACATGGCATTGAAGACTGGTCACGTGCTCAGATCATGAAAATGCAACCTTTGGCTGATTTACTGAATGCGACTTATAGTACCAATCTGTATTCAGCTGCATTGGCGATCATGTCAAAACGTATTGATGAAGTGGATGAAACCTTGTCTGCACAAGTGATTGCCGATACTTTAGAAAATGGCGGTACTTGGAGCTTTGGCAGTATCATGGCGCAACAACATGCAGCCAGCTATGAACAACATACATTAAGTCCGGATACCTTGTCTTATTTTGATGAGTTGGCCGAACAATCATTGCAACAACAACAGCAACTTGAGCAAGATAGCAGTCTCAGTTTTGAGCAATATCTTGCCGATTATCGATAAAATTAAGAGGATTCACCATGCAATGGAGTTATCGCTTCGTGAGTGGTTTTTTGTTTTTAGCCAGTATTATTGGAATGGCATTTGCGCTCTATCTAGAACATGTCCAGGGGCTTGAACCTTGCCCGCTTTGCGTGTTTCAACGCATTGGTTTAATTGGGTTGGGGATTGTTTCTCTGGTCGCTTTTTTGCACAATCCGAGTTCAAATGCGGTTAAACGCATTTATGCTTTGCTGGGCTCAATCAGTATTCTTTGGTCAGCAGGCGTGGCAGCGCGTCATGTGTGGCTGCAAAATTTGCCACCCGATCAGGTACCGAGTTGTGGTCCTGGCCTGGATTACTGGGTAGAGACTTTACCGTTAAAGTCGGTATTTCAACAGGTGCTGACAGGTTCGGGTGAATGTGCCAAAGTGGATTGGACGTTCTTGGGGCAATCCCTTCCAGTGTGGTCATTGGCTTTCTTTGCGGTATTGGCTTTAATCAGTTTATGGCAATTATTGCGTAGTTATCCCTTTGTAACGCATAAAGTTGCGAAAAAGAAATAAAAATTCTCATAAAAAAAGCCAGCTTTGAGTTGGCTTTTTTTATGCCTGGTTTAAGTCAGGGCGATGCCCGACATATCTTCCAAATTCATCCTGTACTCATGAATTTGTTCTTTGACCTGTTCATCCTGTGGTGGATAGAGCCACTTCACAATCTGTTCGGCTACACTGGAATGATAGTGAATTTCAAAATGATTTAAACCATAGAAAATGGCTTTATGGGATTCGGGCAGTTTTAATTGAAAACGCGGATTGGGATGTTCGCCCAAGGCACTTTTAACACTGACCAAATAATCCCCGAGCACTTTTAAAGTCCGATTTTTTCTATTTTCATACTCAATGGTTCCCGCCACGAAATAAGCATTGATATGGCTAGGCAGGGGTGCGGGTTTACGATTGTCATCCATTCCGCCAATCCGGGCATGATTATGTTCCCAGTCATCATCCCGTACGCTGCCATAACGCAAATCCAGAATCCCGTTACTGCGAATATTTACGATATGCCGAATAATTTTGACAAAGGGAAAGTGTCCCAGTCTATCTTGCATGATAAAACCAAAACGTTCTAAAACGGCTCCATGATGGGGTGAGCCTAAGCAGACCAGATTTTCAGTCAGATGCATCCATTGATGCATGTTCTGTTTTCCGTAAAACAAGGCACTTCGCAACACCAAACCGCCCATACTATGGCCGATTAAATCAATACTGGTAATCTGGGGATTACGCTGCACCAAATCTTCTAGGGTATTGGAAAGACTACGCCCGTTGGCAGAGATACGACGTCCTGTGTTGTAATTCAGGTAGAGCATGGTATTACGGTCGCGTTGTGCCAATAATTTTTCCCCAATCCCCCCGTATTGATGAGTGGACCAATCCAGATGGTTTAAGCATAAACCATGTACAAAGATCACCACACGACCGGATAAATCGCCTTTTTGCAGTTCACCATAGTGGTCGTATAACACCATTGGGAGCGCAAGCGGATTTTGATATTGAAGCAAATAATCGCCGAGTACTCCATTGAGTACACCCACTAAAAAATGCATTGAGGGTGTCAGCGGCTTATCATGAAGTTTTGGATATTTTTCAATAATTTGACGTAGACCCGGTGCAAGTAAATAATGCCCGTAATTCAGCAGGGTGTCGTAGGAAAACTGGTACAGCTTGTCTATGTATGGAATTTTTTGTAATTTTTTCGAACGTTGTTCACTCAGGCCAAATAAGCTAATCAAAATTTCACGTTGAATGACCTGAATGAGGTCTTGTACCACATCCCCTAAACGTGTCGTCACCAATTGAGCCAGACCTTCTAATACATCGGCTTGGCTGGGTGGAGTACGATCCCATCTACAATAGGTTTCATGCAATGGTGTTAAACTCGGCATTTTATCCTATCCTTTTTGTCGCCCTGTATCCCAAACACTTTATTTTTTATTGGGATCACGGTATAAATTCTTAGCTTTTAATCTTATCTGGTTCATCTCGAACAGCTTTTACAATAACGAGGATTGTCTTTTAGTATTAATTCTTTTGTCTGACAATTGCTGTTATATACAAATTAAAATGAGCTGCTAAAGTGGTGATTGTTGTTTTTAGAATAAATCAGATTCATTTAAATTAATATGAAATATAAAGTGATGAACATTATTTATTTACATGGATTTCAAAGCAATGCCTTTTCCATAAAAGGGCAAGCCATTAAAAAATTTTGTCAGCCATATAAACATATCAGCGTGCATCTGCCTGACCTGAATATGCCACCAGAAAAGGCGCTGGCTTATGTTTCAGATATGATTGCAGATTTGGATCAAGTGGGACTGATTGGCAGTAGTCTGGGGGGCTTTTATGCGACACAACTGGTCGCAAAACATGGTGTACCGGCTGTCTTAATTAATCCGGCTATGCGACCATGGCAATTGTTTCACGATTTATTTGGCAGCCAGCAGATCCCCTATGTGGTAAATGCCGAATGGAGCCTGGATCATACACAACTTGATCAATTGCAGCAGATGGCACTGCCATTTGTGCAAGATGCAGACAAAATTTTAGTGTTACTGCAACAAGGTGATGAAGTTTTGGATTATCGTGAAGCACAGCGTTATTATAGCCATGCTTCACATCAGTCGATGATCATCACTGAAGTGGATGGCAAGCATGCGATGGAAAATTTCGCAGACAAAATACCGATGGCATTACAGTTTTTATCGGATTGTATAAAATAAGGAAACAGTACAACGTGTCTCAATATACGGCTCAATCACTTGAAGTTTTATCTGGTTTAGATCCGGTCCGTCGTCGTCCGGGGATGTATACCGATACCACTCGTCCAAACCATTTGGCACAAGAAGTAATTGATAATGCAGTGGATGAGGCACTTGCAGGACATGCCAATAAAATCATCGTAACCGTCTATAAAGATGGTTCTTTATCGGTTGAAGATAACGGCCGTGGCATGCCAGTGGATATTCATCCGGAATATGGTCAAAGCGGGATTGAAATTATTCTGACCAAACTGCATGCAGGCGGTAAATTCAGTACCGATAACTACCAGTTTTCAGGTGGTTTGCATGGGGTGGGTATTTCTGTAGTGAATGCACTCTCCAACCGGGTTGAAGTTGAAGTTCAGCGCCAAGGCAATGTCTACAAGATGGCCTTTGAGCATGGTGAACCGGTTTCACAACTTGAAGTATTAGAAGGTAAAGCACCCAAACGCGCTTCAGGCACCACAGTTCATTTCTGGCCTGATGTAAAATATTTCGATTCACCTAAATTTGCCTTAAAAGCGTTAAAGCATAATTTAAAAGCCAAAGCTGTTTTGGCGGCCGGCTTACAGATTGTTTATGTTGACCAAATCAATAACGAAAAAATTGAATGGCAATTTGAAAATGGTCTAGTCGACTATTTGATGGATGAATTACAAGACCGTGACATTATTCCATGTCCAGCTTTTGTCGCGACTGGAGAAGCAGAACGTGCCAGTGCTGAATTTGCAATTTGCTGGAATGCTGAAGGTGGCGAACAGGTTCAGGAAAGTTACGTCAACCTGATTCCAACTGCGCAAGGTGGTACACATGTGAACGGTCTTCGTTCTGGTGTCACCGATGCCATGCGTGAGTTCTGTGAATTGCGTAATTTATTGCCGCGTAATTTAAAGCTTTCTGCGGAAGATGTCTGGGATGGCGTGAACTACATTCTGTCTTTAAAATTTCAGGAACCGCAATTTTCCGGACAAACCAAGGAACGGCTTTCAAGTCGTGAAGCGTCTGCCATTGTGCTGAATATTGCCAAAGATGCCTTCGCACTGTGGTTAAATCAGAACTCTGATACCGCAATGCAGCTTGCTGAAATGATGATTGCCAAAGCCGGTCGTCGTTTAAAAGCCGCTAAAAAAGTTGAACGTAAAAAGATTGTGGCTGGGCCAACTTTGCCAGGTAAATTATCGGATTGTGTCGGTCATACGCTAGATGAATCTGAACTGTTTATTGTGGAAGGGGATTCTGCAGGCGGTTCTGCCAAACAGGCACGGGATAAGAATTTCCAGGCAATCATGCCGATTCGCGGGAAAATTTTAAATACTTGGGAAGTAGCCTCGGATGAGGTTTTGGCTTCTCAGGAAGTACATAATATTGCGATTGCCATTGGGGTAGATCCAGGTAGCGACGATCTTTCAGAATTGCGTTATGGCAAAATCTGTATTCTGGCCGATGCCGATTCAGATGGTTTACATATTGCGACCTTATTGTGCGCATTGTTTGTAAAACATTTTCCAACCTTGGTGGAAGAAGGGCATTTGTATGTGGCCATGCCGCCCTTGTTCCGAATTGATGATGGCAAAGATGTTCATTACGCCCTTGATGAGGCTGAATTAGAGGCGACTTTAAAGAAAGCCAAAACCAAGTCTCCACAAATTACCCGATTCAAAGGCTTGGGTGAAATGAATGCCAGTCAACTTCGTGAAACGACTTTAGATCCTGATACGCGCCGTCTGGTACAGCTCGATTTAGATGACACACACTTTACTGCTGGTTTACTGGATAAGCTGCTTGCGAAGAAGCGTGCCAGTGATCGTAAAGAGTGGCTCGAACAAAAAGGTAATCTGGCCGATTTAGTGGTTTAAACCTGATTACGTTTCTACTTAAAAGCCCGCAAATTGCGGGCTTTCTTATTTAAGTTATTCAATTAAATATGGGTTAAATGAGCTTAGATATTAAAACTATTTAGATTATTAAATCTCTAAAAATTTATCTTAAATCTTAATCCAAAATCAGCTGCATCAACACCAGATCACACCATTTCCCAAATTTCTGTCCGACTTCAGGCATATAGCCGGTTTGTTTAAAGCCTAATTTTTCGTGTAACAGGATAGAGCCTGAATTTTCTGCGTCAATAGCTGCAATCATGATATGAAGATGCTGCTGCCGTGCATGTTCGATCAATTTCAGCATTAATGCTTTACCTAGTCCCAAACCTTGAAAATCTGGATGAATAAAGACTGAATGTTCAACCGTATTTTTATAGCCAATGAGACTTCGAAACGGTCCATAATCTGCAAAGCCTAAAATTTGTTGAGTTGTAGATTCTACAGCAACCAATAATGGAAACTGGTCACGAAGCAACTGATGATACCACTGCGTATATTCTTCCAGACTTAAAGCTTGATTACGCCAATTTGCCGTTCCATTTAAAATTTCTTGGTTAAAGATATTTAAAATGGCTGTTAAATCTTGAATTTCTGCAGGTCGAATTTGGACAGACATAGTGAAAATAAAAAATGTTAAGGATGAGGAAATTTTAAACTTAAAACGGGTGCTCAGGCATAAAAAAAGCAAGACCGAAATCTTGCTTTTTTTGCTGGAAAACAAACGTGCTTAGAAATGGTATTTAACCAATGCGCTTACGTTGTTTTCATTGGCATCTGGAATACCGAATTTGTTGTTCCACACTGAATGCTCAATACCCAAGTATAGGCGGGTATCTGGAGAAATGTGTTTACCGGCATTCCATTTCCACTGTGTGGTCCAGTTGAGTTCACTTGCATGGTCATTTTTTTCTGCTGTGGACCAGTCCAGGAAACCGTCAACCAGGAAGTCTTCAGAGCCTAATTTAAATGGCACACCATAAGTGAGTGTCATTTGATAGTCATCTTTTTGAAGTTCATTATTGGCACGATAGAAATTTACACTCGCATATTGGAAATATGGAATATCTAGATCGAAGCCAACACCGTATAAGAAGTTATCGAAGTTATTGAAATCGTCGCTGTTTGCTTCCCATGTGGTTGAAATCAGCACATCTTTCACTGGACCAAACGCAAGTTTTTGACCCGTTACTTCACCCAGGCTTAAACGAGGTGATAATTCAAAATAAGTTGATTTGTTGTCATCACCACCGCGCAGGCGGTCAGCAAAGAAGAATACATCTGCATACTTTACTTTGGCTGCATATTCAACAGTCATGGTGGTTTGCTGATCATCTACAACTTCATAGTTTTCACCATAAAGACCAGTCACGCTAAAGTCTTGCCAGATTGGCGCAGCTTGAGTAAGTGCAGCAGTTGAAGCCAATGCACATGTAGCAAAAATTTGTGTAAGTTTCATTAAAAAAGATCTCCCCCGAGAAGCAAACAAAGCATACAGATTCTTTGGCAAAAATAAAGCCAAAATTGATCAATAATTCAAACTAATGTAATTCTCTAAAATAGTCTTTAGGTCAAAATTCCACTACAGCTTTGATACTTAAAAATACAGGCTGATAAAAAACATAAAATAATTTTAACGCCCAGTTCTGCTGAATAAAAAATAATGTGAGATTTATCAAGTAACTTGGTAAATAAAGTTAAATCACATTATTTTTATATGGATATTAAAAAAATATCAAAATACTACTTGCATCTGCTTCGCTTAGCCCCTTATATTCAAGGGATAAGGACACGATTCTGCAGACTCAAAAGTGTTCATCGTTCAATGTGGAGGAATTCGTTCCAAACTAATTTGAAGATGTTTCGCGCTGTTTTTACAGCAAGTTTAAACGTGCCAAGATAAAAAAGTTTTGCACAAAAGATGTAAATAGAAGAGGATGAAATTATATGAACATTGAAATCCGTACAGATAAAAACATTCAAAATAGTGAACGTTTAATTACTTATGTTCGTGCAGAACTGAATGCAGAATTCCAACGTCATAGTGAACGTATTACGCACTTTTCAGTTCATTTTAGCGATGAAAATGCGGCCAAAGGCGGTGCAGATGATATTCACTGCATGATTGAAGCGCGTCCAGCAGGTTTGAAACCTGTGGTGGTCAATCATCGTGGTCATAATATTGATACTGCTATCCATGGTGCCATCGACCGTTTGAAACGCAGTTTAGAGCATCTATTCGAGAAGAAAGAAAACCCTCGTGCTGCGATGCCTGCATTTGCTGAAGTCAGCGATACTGAGGATGCAGAGGATTTAAAAGATTAAGTCGTAACGTGCTTCATTAAATAGGAAAAAAGCTCTTCGGAGCTTTTTTTATGTGTGCATGTTATGAAAGCAAAATGAATAATAAATATGCTTGTTATACATTTATCTAAAACAAATCAGCGTTTATTGGGCATAATAGTTTAAAACTGATTGAAGAGAGCTTTCTCCATGTTAACAGCGCAACAACAAGTCTTTGTGCAAGCACTAGAAGAACTAGATCTTGCTCAAGTGCAACGCCTTTTAGCAGAAGGTCTCGATCCTAATTTTATCGATCTGGAAAAAGGCCCGGCTATTTCGGTGTGGTCAGATGGTTTGTTTAAATGGTGGGAACAGATTTGTGAAGCCCATGAAGCGGGTACACCTTTATCTGAACAGGAAAAACAACAAAGTTTGGCGGTACATATCGAGATTTTAGAAGCGCTGATTAAAGCCAAAGTCAATCTACATTTATGGGATGCAGAAGAACTGTATGGCCCATTATGGGATGCTGCGAGTTCAGCCTGCGTACCTGCGGTGAAACGCTTATTAGAAGAAAAAGTAGATCCAAATAGTAAAGATGAAGAAGGTTTAACCATTTTATCTTCCATTAGTGACTTATTCTTTGATTGCGATTTTGATGAAATTGACTGGTCAGAAGCTTTGGCTGAAGAAAAACAAACTTTAGAGTTGCTCCGTAGTCACGGTGCTAAGATGACCAAAGAATTAACATAATAGTGAGATAAAAATGTCAGCACTCAAAACAGTAAGTTTCATTTTTGCAGCAGGTTTCAGTATTAATGCGCTGGCTGCCGATTTTTCCTTTGACCGTCCAGGCACCGGCATAGGGACTGGAATTACTCCAGTAGGGCAGCTGGCATGGGAACAAGGTTTGCCTAGTGCCAGTTATAATGAAACCAACGTGGATGGCGAAAAGCAAAAAACCGTGACTTTAAATGGTGACATGCTGTTGCGTACAGGTTTGGCCAAGGATCTCGAGTTGCAACTTGGATGGCAAGGACCTGCATGGAGCAAAGTGAAGCGTGCAGGAGCGTCAGTTGAAGAAGATGGTTTGGGCGATGTCAGTATTGGGGTGAAAAAAGCCATTGATCTGGATGATGACAAGCTGTCTATGGCCATTTTGGCAGAAGCCATTTTAGCCACAGGAAATGATGGCTTTAGCAATCATGATGATATTTACAGTCTGAGTTCTGCCGTAGCGTATGCAGCGACTGATCTTATTACCACTTCAATTACCATGCGTTACGAAGCGCAAAACAGTAATTGGGCGGTGACAGCAATTCCTACTCTCGAATATAAAATTGCGGATAAATGGTCTGGCTTTTCAGAATTTGTCTACCGTAAAGCAGAAAGTGAACATTATGAATATTCACTCGGTTCAGGGGTTATCTATGCATTGAATGATCGCATGCAAATGGATGCAAGCGTCGGTGTGGATTTGAATGGTAAAGATAAAAGCTATCAATCAGGTTTGGGTGTTTCTTTCCTCTTTTAATTAAAAATATAAAAATTTATGAAAAAGCATCTTCAAAAAAGCGGATTATGGTTTCATTCTGTTGTAAGCGGTTTGATTTGTAGCGTCATTTTATTGTTTTCCATGACCTTACAAGCACAGGAGCAATTGCTTTCCGCGGAAGATGCTTTTTCTTTTACGGTTGAATCCAGTCGTGAGCATGAAGCACAACTCAAATGGGAAATCCCGGATCGTTATTATTTATACCAGCACAAATTTGAAGTTGTACAAGGAACGGAAAAGCTTGCTTTAAAACTGCCTAAAGCCACCGATTTGTATGATGAGAACTATGGGCATACCCAGGTTTATTTTCACAACCTGCAATTCAATATTCCCACTGCAGCATCAAAAACCTATCGGGTAACCTGGCAGGGCTGTGCTCAGGATCGTATTTGTTATCCACCGCAAACAGTTGAATTTCAAACCGATGTAGATGGTTTGGTGCTGCTGCAAAATCAGGCCAAATCAGGCAAAAATTTGCTCGATCTTTCACAGTCATCGAATAACTCAACACGAAATAATACTGCTTTTTCAGCGGAAAAAAACAATTCGAGCACGAGCCCTGCAGCAGTTGCACCAGATACTGCTAAAGATCAAATGTGGTCGGAAACATTAGCCGAAAGCTCTTTCGTTTATGGTTTATTGTTATTTTTCGGCTTGGGGATACTACTGGCCTTCACCCCGTGTTCATTGCCGATGTTACCTATTTTGACCTCATTAATCGTACGCGATAGCAAAGGCTTAAAAGCCTGGATGATTGCTTTGGTCTTTGTCTGTAGTATGGCGATGGTCTATGCAATTTTAGGTTTAATTGCATCCTCGGCAGGACTGAACTTTCAACGCTGGTTACAACAGCCTTCCACCCTGATTGCTTTTAGTGTGCTGTTTGTGTTGTTTGCCCTGAATTTATTTGGATTGTTTGAAATTAAATTACCGCATGCTTTGGTAAACCGTTTAGATCGGGTACATTCACTGCAAAAAGGCGGAAGTCTGCTGGGTGCAGGTATTATGGGGATGATCTCGGCCTTATTGGTTGGACCCTGTATGACTGCGCCCTTGGCAGGAGCATTGTTATTTATTTCTCAAACCCAAAGTCAGTGGCAAGGCGCTTTATTACTGTTTACGCTTGGTTTCGGGATGGGAACACCTCTGCTTTTGGCCAGTGTTTTAGGCGCAAGAATTTTGCCTAGAGCGGGACTATGGATGCACCAGATTAAGGTGTTATTCGCCTTTATCATGTTGGCTTTGGCACTGTATTTTATTCGTCCACTCATTTCTGAAGCTTGGATGCAATGGTTAAGCCTGGGCGTGGGCATAAGCTTTATTGTTTATCTGATCGTTCGCTTAATTGGACAAAAAACACAATTTAAATGGCTGTATATTTTGTTATTGCTCACCGTGATTCCTTATCTGGGCTATACCCAATATCAACAGAGCCAACGTTTTTTTATCGAGCAAAGCAATACACAGGCAACATGGCATGTGGCTAGAACAGCTGCTGAATTTCAGCAGTTGTTAGCGACTGCGCCCGCTGAGCAGGGCATTGTTATTGATGTCTATGCCGATTGGTGTGTAGCCTGTCAACCGATTGAACATCGGGTATTAAAATCAGTACAAGTTCAGCAAGACCTAACGCCCTATTTTCTGATTAAGTTGGATTTGAGTCACTATGATGCAACCCATCAGACATTATTGAATCAATGGGATATTTTGGGTCCGCCTACCTATTTATTTTTGGATGCTCAGCAGCATGAGATTCGGGGTTTACGCTTAACCGGTGCTTTTAGCGAAGCTGAATTACGACAACAACTGCATCTGTTTCAAAAGCATTTAGGATCATAACCTCATGTATCAGCTCTATATTGCCAATAAAAATTATTCCAGCTGGTCAATGCGCCCGTGGCTAGTGTTGAAGGCTTTTAATTTACCGTTTGAAGAAATTATGCTGCCATTTCCTGTAGAGCGTAATACCGGTACCTTTAAACAGGATGTTCTGGCAATTAATCCGAATGGTAAAGTGCCGGTATTGGTCGATGAGGATTTAATGATTTGGGATTCCTTGGCCATTTGTGAATATCTGGCCGAACAGCACCCACATCAGCATTTATGGCCGCAAGAGGTGAAACAGCGGGCACGGGCACGTTGTATTACGGCGGAAATGCACAGCGGATTTCACAACTTGCGTAATGCTTGCGGTATGAATATTCGAGCGCAGCTGGCAGAGGTTGGTAAGTGTTTATGGCAGGAGAATCAAGAACTTCGTCAAGAGGTAGCACGTATAGAACAGATCTGGTCAGAACGGCCTGAACCGGATGGTTTTTTATGTGGTGAATTTTCGATTGCCGATGCATTTTATGCGCCGGTGGTGACTCGCTTCATGACCTATGCGTTGCCAGTAAGTGATTCTACAAAACAGTATATGCATAACATACAGCAACACCCTGCAATGCAAGCTTGGATTGATGATGCATTGCAAGAACATGCGTGGGTGAATTATTTAGAAAACTATCAACAGCAAATGCTTTAACAGGGTTTCGGTTCGCTGAAGAGGTCTTGATAGCATTTCACCTGATTGCGCCCGCATGCTTTTGCTTGATACAGTGCTTTATCGGCCTGGCTTAACAACTGCTGCGGTCTAAATTGGGTATTGGATAATGCAATCCCAAAACTGGCAGTAACTTTAATGCTTTCACCTGAATCACTGGTTAAATCCAGTTGTTGAATGGCTTTACGGCAACGCTCCGCGATAATTTGGGCTTGTTCCCAAGACGATTGATTTAGAATCAGAATAAATTCTTCTCCCCCAAAGCGTCCCACCACATCACTATCCCTAATAATGTTTGAGAGGATTTGACTGACTTTAATCAGGGTTTCATCGCCTTTATCATGCCCGTAGTGGTCATTAATCTGTTTAAAATGATCCAGGTCAATTAACACCAGTGCATAGGAGCTCGGCTTGCGCTCTAATTTTTCTAGACAATAGTTAATGCTTCGGCGATTAAGCGCATTGGTGAGTGGATCAATCTGGCTTAAATGTTGAATTAATTTTTCTCTATGCCGCCATTGGCTAAGTAAAATTTCAAATAAAATTAAGCAGGTAATTAGAATAGGCGTAATGAAATAAATCATTGTGAGCACCCAGAACTTATTCTGGTAGGGAAGGCTGTCTAGGTAAAAGATCGGTGCATAACGGATGTCACCTTGTAAACTTAAATAACCGCATAAAATCAGATAAATTGTGGCAGGAACGAGTGCGTAGTAAACAATTTTACGGTTAAACAGGACTAAGCCCACTGTGACCAAACTAATATAAGCGATCATGGTGGCGGGGCTAAGCACGCCAACAATATAGCCATCCCGACATAATGAAATTACAAAGAATGCGACACATAAATACGGAAACCAGCGCTGTACCCAAGCTTTTTTACGCCACATGGAACAGGGGTAAATCATTCCAATAAAAACCATTAAAGACAGGATATTCAGTCCAAGCTGTAGCTTAAGTAAAGGTAGATTTACCCACTGCCAGAGATCGGGTGAAAGAAGGACATAAATTTTCCAGACAATCCAAATGACATGCACCAAGCTTCCTAGAATCAGCATCAAAATGCATTTATTCAGGATGCTCCAATTCATTACGACTTCATCTTCTATAAGATATTTCGCAATCTTTTCTTGGAATGAGGAAGTGATATCTGGTGAAAAAGTTGGCTTCATTCGATAGGTTTGACCTTTAGTTCTTCAAATTGATTATTAGTGCAGAGTTGATCTAATTTATTTTTAATAATTCATAACATAGCACGTTTTTTTATGAATGATAATGCCTATATTTTGTACTTTTGGGTATAAAAAAGCATTTCATTGAAGTAT
The DNA here is from genome assembly GCA_050285325.1 of Acinetobacter sp. Classification (GTDB taxonomy): domain Bacteria; phylum Pseudomonadota; class Gammaproteobacteria; order Pseudomonadales; family Moraxellaceae; genus Acinetobacter. The sequence continues at coordinate 1,186 of JBLZXS010000105.1, read as the reverse complement.
TTATTGTTCTAAATATAAGACAGTGTGTTGTGTATAACGATATTATTCTATTTTTATTGATCGATTAAAATAAGCTCATTGAAGAAATAAACATTAAGGTTTTGAGCATGAAAGTTTTACATATCGATTCAAGTATTTTAGGTGGTGCTTCAGTTTCACGTCAGTTAAGCCAAGCAATTGTTGATCAATTAAAGACTAAACACACAGATTTAGCTGTCGATTATTTAGATTTAGCAGCACAGCCTATTCCGCATTTAACAGGTGCCATTTTAATGGGACAGGATGCGGAACAATCGGCTTTGGGTGAGAAAATTATTCAGCAATATCTGGATGCCGACATCGTGGTCGTGGGTGCAGCCATGTATAACTTCGGTTTGACTTCAACGTTGAAAGCGTGGATTGACCGGATCAGCGTAGCGGGTAAAACCTTTAAATATACTGAGAATGGTCCAGTCGGCTTAGCAGGCGAGAAAAAAGTGTATATCGCAAGTAGTCGTGGTGGAGTCTATGGTGAAAATAGTCCAGTAGATTTCCAGGAAGGCTTTTTGAAAACTGTATTTAACTTTACTGGTGTAAACGATGTTGAAATTATTCGTGCTGAAGGCGTGAATATGGGAACAGAATTGAAAGACAAAGCCATTTCTAGCGCTTTAACTCAAGTACAAGCGCTGTAATTTTTAAAAATATAGCATCTTCCTTCTAGGTCAGCTTCGGCTGACCTTTTTTATGTCCATAATTTTTTAAATCATAAAATCTAGTCTTTATCGAGTTTGTGTGCAAATTCAGCCAGATCAGCCAATGCTTGTTTGCCTTCATCAAACCACGCGTGAAACATCTGAAAGTTATGCCACATACCGGTATACAGTTTATAGGTCAGATCTACACCGGCTTGTTCTGCCTTTTCTTTAAAACGTTGCGCATCATCCAGCAAAATTTCTTTGGAACCGACTTGAACCAGAATTGGGGGCAATCCGGTTAAATCGGCAAATAAAGGAGAAATGCCTGGGTCTGCGGTGTCCATGGATTTAGGTACATAGTAGTCAATTCCTGCTTCTAAAGTTTCAATTGAGAGCAAGGCATCATGTTTACGGTTAAAACGCAAAGATTCGCTGCTTAAAGTCAAATCTAAAAATGGGGATAATAATATCAAGCCACTGACTTGAGGCAGGTTTTCATCGCGGATTTT
>JBLZXS010000104.1:0-10652 GCA_050285325.1 Acinetobacter sp. | reverse complement strand
TTTGATTCAACTATCGGTGCGCGTTTTCCGAACCCGGCGATTGAAAAGCAGTTTGGTGCTGACACCATGCCAAAAACCGGTGACAACGTGGCGTTTGAATATGGTGTGACCCGTGAAGATGCCGATACTTTTGCTGCAGCGTCGCAAGACAAATATGAAGCAGCAAAACAGGCCGGTTTCTTTGAAGGTGAGATTGTTGGCATTGAAGTGCCACAAGGTCGCAAATTACAGCCTAAATTGGTTGCAGTTGATGAGCATCCACGCCCATCGTCTAATATGGAAGCGCTACAAAAATTGAGACCCTTATTCGAAGGTGGTGTAGTGACAGCGGGTAATGCCTCTGGGGTCAATGATGGCGCAGCTGCACTGATCATCGGTTCTGCACAGGCTGAGCAAACTCTGGGGATTAAGCCAATGGCAAAAATCCTGGCGTCGGGTGCAGCAGGGATTGAACCACGCATTATGGGTGCAGGTCCGGTTGATGCGATCAAATTAGCATTGAAACGTGCCAACCTGACGCTGGATGACATGGACATTATCGAGATCAATGAAGCCTTTGCATCTCAGGTTTTGGCTTGTCTTAAAGGTCTGGATGTGGCTTTTGATGATGCCCGTGTCAACCCGAATGGTGGTGCGATTGCAGTCGGTCATCCACTCGGTGCTTCAGGTGCTCGTTTGGCATTGACCACTGCACGTGAACTGCAACGCAGTGGCAAAAAATATGCTGTAATCAGTCTATGTATTGGTGTGGGACAAGGTCTCGCAATGATTATTGAACGTGTATAAAGGGAAAGACACATGGGTGCATTAGAGGGTATTCGCGTACTGGATTTAAGTCGCGTACTGGCAGGTCCTTGGTGTGGTCAAATCCTTGCGGATTTAGGCGCAGAAGTGATTAAAGTCGAACGTCCAAAAACGGGTGATGACACGCGTTTATGGGGTCCACCTTGGATGAAGAACAACCAGGGTGAAGACACGCGTGAAGCGGCTTATTATCAGTCTGCCAACCGTAATAAACTCTCTATTGCGATTGATATTTCCACGCCGGAAGGTCAGGAACTGATTCGTGCTTTGGCGGCTGAATCTGATGTGGTGATTGAAAACTACAAGGCGGGTTCGTTAAAAAAATATGGACTGGATTACGATAGTTTAAGTGCGATCAATCCTAAACTGGTGTATTGCTCGATTACTGGTTTTGGTCAGACTGGGCCGCGTGCACCCGAACCGGGTTATGACTTTATCATTCAGGGTATGGGCGGTCTCATGTCTGTAACCGGTGAGAAAGATGACTTGCCGGGCGGTGGCCCGCAAAAAGTCGGTGTGGCCTTTGCTGACTTAACTACTGGCTTGTATTCAACCATTGCCATTCAGGCGGCTTTACTGAACCGTACCTTAACCGGTCTTGGTCAATATATTGATATGGCATTGCTGGATGTGCAGATAGCTACGCTTGCAAATCAGGGCATGAATTATTTGGCATCAGGCAAAGTTCCAGGCCGTTATGGTAATGCCCATGCCAACATTGTGCCTTATCAGGTGTTTAAAGCAGCAGACCAAGACTTCATTATTGCCTGCGGTAATGACAAGCAGTTTGTGGCTTTAAGTGCAGCGATTGGTTTGCCTGAATTACCCAATGATCCACGCTTTACTACCAATGCGCTACGAATTAAGCACCGTACCGAAATTGGGGATTTATTGGCGGTGCACTTCCTGAGCAATACTGCCAAGCACTGGGTAGAAGCGATTCATGCCGTCAAAGTACCTGTTGGATTAATCAATAACCTTGAACAAGCTTTTGAAGAGCCACAAGTGAAAGCGCGTAATATGCTGGTAGAAATGCAGCATCCTTTAAAAGATAAACTCAAAGTCATTGGTTCTCCTATCAAACTTTCCCGTACGCCGGTGGAATATAAAAAAGCACCTCCTATGCTCGGTGAGCATACCGATGAGGTTTTATCACGCATAGCAGATGCAGAAAAATTGGCGGAACTTAAAGCAAAGGGTATTATTGCTTAATCAGGTTTAAAAAATTTGTTAAATCATTAATAAGGAAGCAACTTTTTATAGGTTGCTTCTTTGCTATTAAGAGAATATTTATATTATAATTTTCGCTATGCGAAACAACATTTAATATTGTAGGCAGTTTTTAATGACAGACGTGACAGAAACAGAATCAGCAGAGAAACTTCTCTCGCCACTACGCCATGAGCTTTTGCATCCGATTGAGGATATGCAAGATGAAAATGATCGCCAATACATTACTGCGTTGGCGCGTGGTTTAGAACTGTTACGTTGTTTTACTCCTAAATATCAACATTTAGGCAATCAAGAATTGTCACAAATGACAGGTTTGCCGAAGCCGACCATTACCCGTTTAACCCATACACTTTCACGCTTGGGTTATTTAAAACAGGTGCCTAATTCAAGTAAATTCCAGTTGTCGGTAGGTGTATTGTCATTCGGTTATTCAATGTTATCGAATCTGTCTATTCGTTCTATTGCCCATCCTTATATGAAGGAATTGGCAGATTATGCAGGGGCAGCTGTTGCCATGGCAACACGCGACCGTCTCAACATGATTTATCTGGATGTGGTGCAGGGCAAGGGCAATGTCACCATGCGTCGTCAAATCGGTACCTATTTGCCAATTCATCTGAGTTCAGTGGGTCGTGCCTGTTTGGCTGCCATGCCAGAAGATGAACGTGAATTTTTACTCGATGCTATTCGTGCCAAACATAAAGATGAATGGATGAAAATTAATCGTGAGCTTGATAAAGCGTTTAAAGATTATCAGGATTTTGGTTATTGTTTCTCGGTCGGTGACTGGCACAAAGATGTCAATTCAGTAGCGGTGCCTTATTATCATGATCAACAAGGATTATTGGTGTTTAACTGTGGTGGACCAAGCTTCATTCTGAGTCGTGAAAAACTGGAAGATGAAATTGCACCGCGTTTATTGCACATGGTGAATAATATTGCTAATGAAGTAGGCTAATGGTTATTAAGACGTTATAGCTATTATTTTTTAAGATTCAAAAAGAGCAGTATTTTTAAATAAATACTGCTCTTTTTTTTATTTTCGAATAATCATCAGTGTTGCTGTAGCACTTGCATAAATTTTATTATTTTCATCAATAATTTTACCTTCAGTAATTACGATCGTGCGTCCCGCATTGATTAAGTGTCCAATTCCTTGGTAAGTTTTTCCAACTTGCATGGGACGAATCATTTTAATATTCAAATCTACAGTGGCAAAACGGTTGCCTTTTTCCATCAGGGAATGGGCGACACCGCCGGTTACACTGTCTAGAACTGTTGCGCAAAACCCACCATGCACTCCACCTTGTAAATTAATATGTTCTTCCCCGGGGGTCACTTCATACATCACATAACCTTCCTCAACATCGACCAGTTTCATGGGAATGGTTTTTGCCATCGGGGCATGTGGAATTTCACCATTTTTAAGTGCATTCAGTGCATCAATTCCTGAATATTGATCAGTCAGCATTCCTTATTCCTGTTTTTACGATTTATTGAAAAAATATCATAATCTGAAAATTTATAAAATAAAATTTTGTACTGCAAAATTTTTATATTTATTTTTTATTTTTTAATCCAATTAATTGTTTCTATTTCTATGAAAAGCACAATTACAGGACATATTTTTTATCTTTTAGTTTATGTGATCCTCACTAAAACCTGCTAAATAAGCTCTATCTTTAGAAATTTATCAATAGATTTGCAGTTTATTGTCTGTATTTTAATCAAAAGAAAGCCTGCACTATTCTTTTTATAGAAAATTGGATTTATATGGAATATTATTTCGTTATACGAAATTATTTAAATAATGAAAAGCTTTAAAAGTAATAATCGTAAAAAAGTTATCTTAAAGCTCACTATACATATGGGAAGACTGCTATCCGAATAGTTAAACGTTTGGGTAGTCAAAAATAAAAGGACGGATTGCGCCATGCCAGATTATATTGCACCACGCCGAGATATGAATTTTGTCTTGAATGAAGTGCTCAACATTGAAGAAAACTATTCTGGTTTTGAATATTATCAAGACAAAGTTTCGGCTGAATTATTTAATCAATATTTAGATGTCGCAGCAGATTTTTGCCAGAATGAAATTCTCCCTTTAAATGCCGTAGGTGACCGTCAAGGCTGTACATTAAAAGAAGGGCTTGTCACTACACCAGACGGCTTTAAAGCCGCTTATGAAAAATATGTTGAATTAGGTTTTCCGTCTTTAACGGCACGTGAAGAATTTGGTGGTCAAGGTTTGCCGAACTTATTACGTACCGCAATTCAGGAAATGACCACGGCATGTAATTGGGCATGGGGGATGTACCCGAGTTTATCGCATGGTGCGATGCGAACCATTAATCATCATGGGACAGAACAGCAAAAGCAAAGATATTTACCGAAATTGGTGAGTGGGCAGTGGACAGGCACCATGTGCTTAACAGAAGCACAGGCAGGCTCAGACTTGGGACAAGTTCGTACCAAGGCTGTACCGAATGAAGATGGTAGTTATGCCATCAGCGGTGAAAAAATCTTTATTTCAGCAGGCGATCATGACCTGGCAGAAAATATTGTTCATATTGTATTGGCGCGTTTGCCCAATGCTCCTGCAGGTACGCGCGGTATTTCACTCTTTATTGTGCCAAAATTTAATGTGGATGCGGCGGGGAATAAAACCGATCGTAATAGCGTGATCTGTAGCTCGCTTGAACATAAAATGGGGATTCATGGTAACGCAACCTGTGTTCTGAATTTTGATGCTGCACGTGGCTATTTAATTGGTCCCGAACATAAAGGTTTACTATGTATGTTTACTTTTATGAATGGTGCACGTTTAAGTACCGCAACCCAAGGTTTAGCCATTTCTGAAGCAAGTTATCAGGGCGCGCTGGCATATGCCAAAGATCGTTTGGCTTTACGCGCTTTAGGTGGGGCAAAATTCCCTGAAAAAGCGGCAGATCCGATTATTGTTCATCCAGCAGTACGTAGTATGTTACTGACCCAAAAAGCCTTTGCCGAAGGTGGTCGTATACTGACTTATCTCATTGCGAATTGGGTGGATATCTCGGGTGTAACTCAGGATGCGGCTGAAAAGAAAAAAGTTGAAGATCTACTCGCTTTATTGACCCCGATTGCTAAAGCATTCTTAACTGAAATGGGTGTGGAATGTGCTAAACATGGTATGCAGGTGTTGGGTGGTCATGGTTATATTTCCGAGCATGGCATGGAACAATTAGCGCGTGATATGCGGATTGCCTGTCTTTATGAAGGGACGACTGAAATTCAGGCTATTGATCTGCTGGGTCGTAAAGTCTTGAAATCAGAGTGTGTATTGTTAATCAATTTCACTGATATGATTCAAGATTTTATCAGTGAACATCAAAGCCAGAGCGGTATTCAACCATTCTTAAATAAACTATCTGAATTAGTGAAAGAATGGAAAATGCTGACTGATGTTGTTGCAGAGAAAGCCAAAACCAACCCGGATGAAGCAGGCGCGGCCTCTGTCGATTATCTGTATTTTTCAGGCTATGTAACACTGGCTTATGTCTGGGCGAAAGCGGCACAAGTTGCCCAAAGTCAAATTGAGGCTGGCTCTACCGATGAGTTTTACCCAGCTAAACTGGCAACTGCGCAATTCTATTACACTAAATTGCTTAACCGGACGAAAACCCATGCCGCCAATATTTTGGAAGGCGGTGAAGTGTTGTTCAGCTTAGATTCTGAAGCATTTAAGTTTGATTAATTTATTACTCAACCTGCATAAAAGAAGCGCCATTTAGGCGCTTTTTTTTGATCCATGGTTTATTAGTTATTATTTAAGGTGCTGGAAATATTATTGACCATATGAATTAAGCGCGGCCCAATCTCATTTTCCAGTTTTTCCTGATCCAGCAAATAACTCGGTGCACCGCAGTTAAATACCAAAATACCATGCTGTGGATGGATCAGTGGTACCGCCACCGAATTGACATCTTTGGCCCAATCACCAATAGACAGACAATAGCCATAATCTTGATAATCACGAACTGCACGTTCTAGATTACGTTTAATGGCCGGCCAACCATCTTCATTTCTTTTTTTAATCGCATCAAATAAATAATGACGCTCTTTTTCATCCATGGCGGCCAAACATGCACGTCCCATGGCACTACTATGAATCGGCAAAGTAGAGCCTATCGGGCGACGCATGGTTAGCGTAGAGTCGGTATGAACAACATTCAGATAGATCATGTTGAGACGGTCGCGTGTTGCCATCGCCACTGGGGCTTGGGCATACTTAGACATTTCCTCCATAAAAGGCTGTGCCTGAGTTCGCGCCGAGATATTACACAAGGCTGAATAACCTAATGCCAATACGCCCACATCGAGTAAATATTTGGTGGTATTGGGCAATTGCTTTAAGTAGCCTAAAGAAACCAAGGTACTGGTAATACGTGCCACAGTCGGTTTAGGAAGATTGGTCAGATGCGCAATTTCCTGATTGCCTAGCAATTGATTGGTTGATGAAAAACAACGTAGGATTTCTAGTCCACGTGCAATTGAAGCAATAAATTGTGGATTGTTTTCACGATGAATATGAGAAATGGGGTCTAAACGTATTTCATCAAAGTTGGAACTTTCACCTGATTTATTTTTTAATGTCATGATAGTGCAATCAAATAGGTAACTATAAAATATAATAACAACTAAATTTCACGATACAAAATAAATGTCTGAACTTTTAGTTTTATTGAAAGAATATCCATCTATTTATTTTATTTTCTACTAAGAAATAAAAGTTAGATAAAATTAAGCAGCTGGATTAAACCGCTGCTTAATCATGGTACAACAATTAAGGAACAGAAATTAGCCTACGTTTTCAATAACCATGGCCAAGCCTTGACCCACGCCAATACATAGGCTGACGACCGCATATTTTTTACCGCTACGCTGCAGTTGGCGTGCAGTAGTTAAAGCTAGACGTGCACCTGAAGCACCCAGTGGATGACCGACTGCAATTGCACCACCATTTGGATTGACACGTGCATCATCAAAGGCTACGCCTAACCCTTTTAGGCAAGACAATACTTGGGATGCAAAAGCTTCATTAATTTCAATAATGTCCATATCATCCAAAGTCAAACCCGCACGTGCAACCGCTTTTTTAATGGCTTCAATGGGGCCTGCACCCATAATACGTGGCTCAATGCCTGCTGCGGCTGAAGACAAAATTTTAGCCATTGGCTTTAAGCCATATTTTTCTTGAACGGCTTCACTACCAATTAATAATGCCGCTGCACCATCATTAATTCCGGATGCATTTCCCGCCGTGACTACACCACCTTCAAACAGGGGTTTAAGTTTTTGTAATGCTTCAAAATTAGAACTTGGACGAGGATGTTCATCTTCATTAACAGGTTTTGGTGGTAATTTACGACCTTGTGAAACTTCAACCGTCGTAATTTCACCTTCAAAGAAACCGGCCTGTTTTGCCGCTTCATATTTGGCTTGTGACGCTGCTGCAAATGTATCTGCCTGTTCACGAGTAATGCCAAACTCGACTGCGACATTGTCTCCCGTTTCCGGCATGCTATGACCGCCAAATTGCTTCACAATCTGTGGATTCGGAAAGCGTGAACCAATAGTGGTGTCATAAATTTTTGCTTCGCGGCTATAGGCAGATTCTGCTTTTGCCATCACAAAAGGCGCACGGGTCATCGACTCGACACCGCCAGCAATATACAGATCGCCTTCACCACAGCTGATGGCACGAGCAGAATCAATAATTGCCCCTAGACCTGACGCACATAAACGGTTAACGGTTTGACCCGGGACTGTCACAGGTAATCCCGCCAAAAGAGCGGCATGACGTGCCACATTGCGGCTATCTTCACCGGCCTGATTGGTATTGCCAAAAATCACATCTTCCACATCTGCACCAGGAATAGCAGTTTTTTCTACCAGTTTGCGAATCACTAAACCGGCTAAATCATCCGGGCGAATCGGAGCCAAAGCACCTGCATGGCGAGCAAAAGGAGTACGTAATCCATCATAAATATAAGCGTTTAACATTTTTTCTTTCCTTGAAGAATTTTTTGTAAAAAGTTTAAGCAGTAAAAGTTAAAGGTTGATTCAGTTTGACCCGACGTTGTAACCACGGACTCGGACGGTAACGCGGGTCTGCAGTAATTTCAGTCATGCGTTCTAAAATAAGGAGAATTTTTGCTGACCCGAGTACATCTCCCCAGCTAATTGGACCATGGGGATAGCCCAGACCTAAGCGCACAGCAGCATTAATATCATCAACAGTAGCAACACCTTGCTGAGCAATGTCACAGGCCAGGTTAATCACCATCGCAATCACGCGTTGTGCGACAAAACCAACACTTTCCTGAATTACGGTTACGCCATTGCCATCCAGATTAAAGAGGGAATGCGCTACCTGGATGAATTGGTTTTGGGTTATCAGGCTTGGCATTAAAGTGCGATGTGTATTTAAGCCATTAATCAAGTCGAGGGCGACTGTGCGAGTCGGATCGAGGTTTAAGCGCTGTATGCTTGAACTGGTATCTTCACCATAACTTGCGACCAAAATCAGACTGTCTGCAGCCGGATGATCTTGCGTATCAATTGCAATTTTATGGAAATTTAGATAGTCGGTTAATATTTGACGGTCTGTTTCGAAATCAGCAGCAATCCAAACAGCAGGATATTCTGCTAATTTTTCGACTTGTGTTGCTGGCTGTTCATCGAGTTTTTGTCCTGCTTCATAATGGTAGAAACCTTGACCAGTTTTACGCCCCAGTTGTTTGGCAATCAGCATTTGTTTAGTGAGTACATTCGGACGGTAGCGTGGTTCTTGATAATATTGCTCATAAACCGATTCCATCACTGGATGAGATACATCCAAACCGGTTAAATCCAGCAGCTCAAAAGGTCCCATTTTAAAGCCAAGATTTTGTTTTAAAATTCGATCAATCTCATGAATACTGGCGACATTTTCATTAAGAATTTTTAAAGATTCGGTGCCGTAAGCGCGACCGGCATGATTGATAATAAATCCGGGTGTATCTTTTGCAACCACAGGTCGATGGCCCATTTTATAAGACAAATCGACTAAGGTACTGACAATCTCGGGTTGAGTACGGATGCCGGGAATCACTTCCACTACTTTCATGAGAGGTACTGGATTAAAGAAGTGATAACCTGCGATACGTTCAGGATGTTGGCTTTGCGATGCAATTGCAGTAATGGAAAGTGACGAAGTGTTCGAAGCAATAATGGTATTTTCCGGGACCAATACTTCTAGCTGCTTAATCAGTTCTTGCTTAACTGAAAGATTTTCAACAATCGCTTCAATAATGAGATCACAGTTTTTAAGTTCATCTAAACTTTGTGCGACCACTAAATTAGCTAAGGCATGCTGAGCAGACTCTGCAGTGATTTTATTTTTTTCGACCAGTTTATTTAAAGTTGCTTGTAGTTTTTCGGCTGCTGTTTGGGCAGCACCTGCATTAGCATCATATAAATACACGTGATGATTGGACTGTAGGGCAATTTGGGTAATTCCTGTACCCATGATGCCGGAACCGATAATGCCAATCGTGGCAATTTGAATGGACATAAAAGCTTTCCCTAAATAATTTATTTGCCTTGATATTGCGGATGACGTTTTTCAATAAAGGCTTGCATACCTTCTTTTTGATCTTGGGTATCGAACAGCAACTGGAAGGATTTTCGTTCCAAGCTTAAACCGGCATTCAACGGTACATCTTCAGACATTAACGCGACTTCCTTAATTTGCTCAAGGGCAATCGGTGGAAGTCGCGCAATAGTTTTTGCCATTTTGATGGCGGTGTTGATGGTTTCGCTATCCGGTACAACTTGTGACGCCAAACCAATTTGATAGGCCTCTTGGGCAGAAACCAGACAACCCGTCAGAATCATACGCATGGCGTGAAATTTTCCAACTGCACGGAATAAGCGTTGTGTACCGCCAGCACCGGGCATCACGCCAACTTTTACTTCGGGTTGACCAAACTGCGCAGATTCTCCGGCAATAATAATGTCGGCATGCATCGCCAGTTCACAACCGCCACCAAGTGCATAGCCATTTACCGCGGCAATTACCGGTTTTGGATAATGTGCAATGGCTTGCCAATAACGTTCTGTATGACGCAAATACATTTCTGTGGTTTGTGCTGAAGCCAATTCTTTTAAATCTGCACCTGCTGCAAATACCGAATCGCCACCAGTAAGTATCACGACACGAATATCATCATTTAAAGCCAGTTCAGAGAAAGTTTCTGCTAGATGCCTGCGAACTTCAGTATTGAGTGCATTTTTCGCTTCAGGACGGTTAATTTGAACGATCGCAATATGATCTTCGATATACTCCAATGTCACAGATTTTTTCATTATCACTCCGTTTATTTCGTAATGCGAAATTTTATTTTCATTTAAACTAATCCTATTCCTACTTAAACTCAATATTTTTTGCATAAAAATATTTATTTTGTATTTCCTATTGCTGTTTATTATTTTTTATGGTTATTTATTTCGCAATACGAAATAAATAACCGGTAAAGGAATTTACCGTAAAAATCAACAAAGGGAGTGGACCATGATCCGTGATCCGGAAA
>JBLZXS010000103.1:0-4808 GCA_050285325.1 Acinetobacter sp. | reverse complement strand
ATTGCAGGTAATAAATAATCGCGGATAAGTCAGCAATACCAATGGTGATCCAGCACAGCCAATAGGTCCAACCGACAAAATAACCTGCCCATGGACCAATTAAATCTGTGGCAAAATCAATAAAAGACTTGTATTGCAGGTTAGACAGTAACAGTTCGCCAAGCGCACGCATGACCAAAAAAACCATAAAACCAATAATCATATAAATGATCAGAATTGAAGGTCCTGCCAAGCTAATGGTTTTACCCGAGCCCATGAATAAACCTGTACCAATTGCCCCACCAATCGCAATAAGTTGTAAATGCCGATTCGACAAACTTCGCTGAAGTTCACCACTTGCCGCAGATGAACTATGGTTTTCATTTGACATTGTTATTTTCGTCTCTCAAATTTCGTATGATAAAAGTAGCTCAAATCAAAAAAAATAAATAAAGTTTTTGAGCGTTTATTTAATATTTTTCAAGCTTAACTGTGTTTCTGATGGTTTTTCATGCAATTCCAGTCCCTTTTGTATTCCTCAGTTCATTTCCCTTAAATTTAGCAGTTTACGTGCCAACATAAAGATTGAATAGATTTTATGCAAAAAATTGTATTTCAATACAGCTATTGCTACATTTCTTACCAATCTTCTTATTTATATAGATAACACTCCAATGAGCAAAGTCAAAACTGTTTACCGTTGCGAACAATGTGGAACTGACCACCCGAAATGGGCGGGTCAATGTACAGATTGCGGCGAATGGAATAGTCTGACCGAAGTTCGTCTTGAACCCGCAGTGAGTCACCGTGCACAACCCAAAATGGGCGGCGGATATGCGGGTCAGGCAGCCAACATTACCACCCTAAATAAAGTTTCCGTTTCACATGAAACACGCTTAGAGACTGGCATTGGCGAATTTGACCGTGTACTGGGTGGAGGCTTGGTCACAGGTTCTGTGGTGCTGATTGGCGGTGATCCAGGAATTGGTAAATCAACCATTCTTTTACAAACCGCGACCCACATGGCATCGGCGCAAAGTGCTGCGCTTTATGTCACCGGTGAGGAATCTCTTTCACAAGTAGCTTTACGTGCCCACCGACTAGAATTACCGACAGAGCATCTCAAGGTCATGGCAGAAACCTGCGTAGAGCGAATTTGTGAGGTTCTAGCTCAAGAACGCCCTGCTGTTGCCATTCTAGATTCTATTCAAACCCTCTATACTGAAACCTTGCAATCTGCACCCGGCGGTGTTTCACAAATTCGTGAATCTGCGGCATTACTGACCCGTTTTGCTAAAAATAGTGGCACAGCGCTGTTTCTTGTGGGGCACGTGACCAAAGAAGGTGCTTTAGCCGGTCCGCGTGTTTTAGAACACATGGTCGATTGTGTTTTATATTTTGAAGGTCAGTCCGACTCACGTTATCGCATGATTCGCGCGGTGAAAAACCGTTTTGGTGCAGTCAATGAACTGGGCGTATTTGGCATGACCGATAAAGGTTTGCGTGAAGTTGCCAATCCCTCAGCCATTTTCCTCAGTCGTTATGATGAAGCCATTCCGGGTTCTATCGTAATGATTAGCCGTGAAGGTACCCGTCCACTCCTGGTTGAAGTCCAGGCCCTAGTCGATGATGCCCATGGACAACCCCGTCGCGTTGCGCTGGGTCTGGAACAAAACCGACTGAATATGCTGCTTGCAGTGATGCACCGCCATGGCGGTGTACAAACCTCTGGGCAAGATGTCTATGTCAATGTGGTTGGTGGTTTAAAAATTACTGAAACCGGCTCTGACTTGGCTGTTTTACTGGCCTGCGCTTCAAGCTTGCGAGGTAAAGCCTTACCGCAGCAACTGGCGGTGTTTGGTGAGGTCGGCCTATCAGGTGAAATCCGTCCTGTACCGAATGGTCAGGAGCGCTTAAAAGAAGCGATCAAACATGGTTTTAAGTATATTATTTTACCCAGAGGCAATGCCCCTCAAAAACCGATCCCAAATGTGCAGATCATTTCCGTGGCACGGTTACATGAAGCATTAAGCGAAGCCATGAGCTTAAGTGAAGAATTGGCTTAAGCTTAAACATACGAAAGATTATGTAAAAAAAACACCAATTTGATATTGAAATTCGGTGCAAATGACTGCATAACTATAGGGCTACAATTTAATTTTTTATTTAGGAAAAAATCGATGGAAGTTCGACAGCGTGGTTTGATGGCAGGTATTTTAATGGCAGCTTTGGTGGTTGCACCATTAGCTGAAGCGAAACGTGCAGGTGGTGGTAAAAGCCATGGCATGAGTCGTTCTGCTGCCCCAAGCCAATCTTACCAACAACCGCGTCAAGCTACCCCTGCTCAACAACCGACTACAGCACCTGCTCAGCAAAAATCAGGTCCTGGCGTAGGTGGTATGGTTGCTGCTGGTGTTGCTGGTGCTGCAATTGGTGCAGTTGCAGCGAATGCAATGGCGGATGACAAACCTGCTGCAAGCGGTGCTGATGTTACAGCACAACAGCAGGAGGAAGAAAAAGGCGGACTTCCAAGCTGGATCTGGATTCTTCTAGCAGCAGCAGTCGCATTCTTCTTGTTCCGTAAATTCGGAGCAAAAAAAAAACTAGCCGCTAATAATCCGTATGCACCAAACAATGCTGGCAATACAGCACCGTTTGGTCAACAAACTGCAGCACCACGTACGTCGAATGACAACAGCAATATTTTTGGTCAAACGGTAGGTGGTTCTGCGGGTGCAGCGACTCAAGCACCTTTTGGCGCAGCTTCAACACAAAGTGGTAGTCAATTACCAGACGGTACTGAACCTGCTGCATTCTTACGTGTTGCCCGTCAGCGTTTCAACCATATTCAGTCGATGAATACAGCAAGTAATATTGCTGAAATTCAACGTTATTTAACGCCTGATCTTTATCAGTCTATGTATAACGATATTATGGCAAACCAAGACCAGGATGTTGCTGAATTCTCTAACCTGAATGCCATGGTTACAGATTCTTCAACTGAAAATGGTCAGTATGTGGTGAGTGTACGTTTCACCGGTACAGTAAGCGAAGATTTAAACAGCTTGCCGCAACCTTTTGCAGAAGTTTGGCACTTCACCAAGCCTGCAGGTTCTAACCAGGACTGGTTGGTTGCCGGTATTCAACAAGAGGCTTAATGTCTTTTGAGCTAAAAACAGCGACTTCGGTCGCTGTTTTTTTTATGATGATTTTTAACTCTAACCATGCTTTTAATTCCACCCTCTCCGTAGTATTTAAATCAGACCGTTGAAGCAATAAATTCAATACTTCAGCCATTTTAAAATTTATCTCCACTGGTTTTATTGTTCTATTTCAAAACCAGAATCACAATTGATGTATTCCTTACCCCCATTTATCAAAAAAAATCGTTAAAAGATTGGCTGGCCTCCTTATCATTAAAAAAAAGTTTAATTTAAACAAATAACTAGTTTGCTATTGGAAAATCATTTTTTTCGTTTGAATTTTCAAATTTTAGTTTTGTCAATATTTTAAATATAAATAATAATTGTTATCATTTTCATTATTAAAAATCTCTAATCCAAATTTATTTACTTTCTAATGATGAAAAGCTCTCAAATGGATCCGCTGACTACGCCAGTCGCTATATCTTCGTCCCCTGCAAAAGTAAAAAACAAATCATCTCTACTGGCTTATCGCTGGATGATTGTGTACCGCTTTGCACTGGCACTATTGGGGGGTTATGTCCTTGCTGCCTTGTCTGCCATAGTACTTGCACAATATTTTATGGAGTACGGTACGAGTGCCGCGATGTCTGCCACACTGTTGGCTTTTACTATACATACGGCTGCATTCATCTGGGTATTTATGGTCAATAAAACCCTAAAAGCCAGTCTGGGGATTATTCTTCCCAGTATCTTCTTGTTTGTTATTTATAAATTTTTAGGAAACTAACATGCGAGTCGATGCCAAAGTAGAAGGTCCGCGCCAGTCCATGTCATGGTTACATAGCTGGGCAAGTTTGATTTTAGGCTGGTTACTGTATGCCATTTTCCTGACCGGGACTTTAAGTTTTTTCCAAAATGAAATAACCACCTGGATGAAACCTGAATTCCATCAATCTGTTCCACCCGCATCACAGGTTCAGCAAACCCAGGTTGCCCTGACCTATCTACAAAAGCACCATCCGGATGCAGGCAGTTGGAGCATTCAATTACCCAATTCGCGTCAAAACACCACTGTATTAAATATTCGTAAGATTGGTGAAGACCCGCGTGCACGCCGTGGTGGTGAACAGATTACTTTAGATAGCGCAACCGGTGAAGTGCTTGAAGCACGCGAGACCCGAGGCGGCAGTTTTCTCTATCGTTTCCATTTTGAATTGTATGGTTTGCCTCGGATCTGGGCGCGCTGGATTGTCGGTATTGCTACGTTATTGATGATGGTGGCGATTGTCAGCGGCATTATTACCCATAAAAAAATCTTTAAAGACTTCTTTACCTTTCGCTCAGGTAAAGGGCAACGCTCATGGTTAGATGCGCACAATGCAACAGCAGTATTTGCCCTGCCCTTTCATATCATGATTACTTTCAGTGGTCTTTTATTGCTGTTGTTCACGCTGATGCCTTGGGGAGTCAACCAGATTTACGAAAATCGAGGTCAATTCCTGCAAGAACAACGCAAAGCCCTGATTCAAGAAAACTCTGAAAATCAAACATCGGGTAAAGGGAGTAAAAATCAAGAAACGGCTGGAAATGGTCAGCGCCAAGGTCGTGGTGAAGGCCATGAAACCAGCCAGCATGGTGAAATAACTGCGAATCGACAAGCACGTGGAGAAGGTGGCGAAAACC
>JBLZXS010000102.1:0-2732 GCA_050285325.1 Acinetobacter sp. | reverse complement strand
TGTTCAATGCGCTTTTCAGGCGTTGCATTGACGACGATACGATTGACATAAATACCTGGCAGATGGATATCATCCGGATCGATCTCACCAATTTCCACCACCTGTTCAACTTCAACCACGGTGAACTTGCCTGCAACAGCACATTCAGGGTTAAAGTTGCGTGCGGTTTTGCGGAACACCAGATTACCGGCTTTGTCTGCTTTATAGGCTTTCACCAAAGCAACATCCGCAGTCAGTGTATTTTCTAAAATGTATTCTTTGCCATCAAAAATACGGCTTTCTTTACCTTCAGCAATCAAGGTGCCTACACCTGTTTGGGTGTAGAACGCAGGGATGCCTGCACCACCTGAACGTAGTTTTTCAGCCAGTGTCCCTTGTGGTGTGAGTTCAACTTCAAGCTCACCGCTTAAGTATTGACGCTCAAATTCTTTATTTTCACCGACATAAGATGAAATCATTTTTTTGATTTGCTTGGTTTGCAGCAGTTTGCCCAAACCAAAATCATCCACACCGGCATTGTTGGAAATACAGGTTAAACCTTTAACCCCAGTGTGTTTTAATGCATCAATCAATGCTTCAGGAATACCGCACAAACCAAAACCACCAACAGCTAAGGTTTGTCCATCGGCAACGATGCCATCAAGTGCTTCCGCAGCACTCGCAACAAATTTATTCACGTCTCTAATCCTTTAAAAATCAGTGATCAACTTTTGCAGTAGCAGAATTATTTTCTAGCTCATCTGCATGAAGGAAATGTGTGTGGTGTGGCGCACGTTTGGTTTTAGACCATTCTTCCAGCATTTCGTATTTCATTTCTTCAGTAATCATGGCGATTTTCGCTGGCGCTTTTTCGTCGTCATACGCCAACTCTAAGCGGTGACCATTTGGATCGAAGAAGTAAATTGAGTGGAAGATACCGTGATTGGTGATGCCCAATACATTGTTGCCATTGACTTCTAAATGTTCTTTTGCCTCAAGCAGTGCTGCGCGGTCTTTTACTTTTAATGCAATGTGCTGTACCCATTTTGGCGTGTTTTCATCACGGCCCATTTCCGGTTGAGTTGGCAATTCAAAGAAGGCCAAAACGTTACCATTACCGGCATCTAAAAATAAATGCATGTAGGGGTCAAAAGCTTTGGTTGAAGGTACATAGTCCTCAGCAAAGGCTAAAATAAAATCCATGTTGAGGTTCTTTTTGTACCATTCCACAGTTTCTTTGGCATCTTTACAGCGGTAAGCCACATGATGAATTTTTTCGATTTGAATAGTCATATAAATATCCTTATTTATTTAAAACTTAAGCTGCATCGGCCTGTGCTTCCGGTGCTGCATTCTGGAATGCCGAGAGCGTGTTGCAGTGTTGATAAATTGCAGCAATTTTGGGGTAAGCTACTAAATCAATATTGAAACGTATGGCGTTATACACTTGTGGTACTAAGCAGCAATCTGCGAAGGTGGGACTTTCGCCAAAGCAGAATTTGCCATTTGAATTTTTAAGCTGTGCTTCTAATCCGTTAAAACCGGTTTCAACCCAATGTTTATACCAAGCAGATTTTTGGTCATCAGACACTGTTAAAGTGCCGGATAAATATTGCAAAACGCGTAAGTTATTCAGTGGATGAATATCGCAGGCAATGCTTTGGCTAAAGGCGCGGATCAAGGCACGCTGTTCAATGTTTTGAGGCAATAAAGCTGTTTCTGGATGCTTTTCTTCCAGGTATTCCAAAATGCTTAAAGATTGAGTCAGGGTGAAACCACCCTCACTCCCATCCTCAACCAAAGCAGGCAGCAGTTCACTTGGATTAATCTGACGGTATTCAGCGCTATGCTGCTCACCGCCATTTTTCACCAAATGCACAGGGATCACTTCAGCGTCAAGACCTTTTAGGTTCAAGGCAATTCGTACACGGTATGCCGCAGAACTCCGAAAGTAGCTATACAGTTTCACTGAGTTTCTCCTCAGTTACATCGGCAGCAAAGTCAAATTTAATCGCAGGCAGCACCGTGCCAGTTACTTCACCGAAACCGATGCGTAAGCCATCTTTTTCACAGTAGCCTTTCATGGTCAGTGTATCGCCATCTTGGATAAAGCTGCGCTGCTCGCCATTGGAAAGGGTCAGTGGCTTAGTCGCATTCCAGGTGATTTCCAGTAAAGAGCCATAAGAGTCAGGTGTAGGACCAGAAATCGTACCAGAACCCATCAAGTCACCGACTTGGACATTACAGCCAGCAATGGTGTGATGGGTCAATTGTTGTGACATTGACCAGTACATATATTTGAAATTGGTTTGACTGATCACGTCAGCTTTTTCCGCACCTTCAGCCTGAATTTCTACAGATAGGTTAATGTCATAACTGTTGTTTAAATGATCTTCACGCAAGTAGGCGAGAGGCTTTGGTTCCTGGACAGGTGAGCTGGTTTTAAATGGCTCAAGTGCTTCCATGGTCACAATCCATGGCGAGATTGACGATGCAAAAGTTTTTGCATTGAAGGGGCCTAGCGGTACGTATTCCCATTGTTGTAAATCACGTGCAGACCAGTCATTGAATAACACCATCCCGAAGATGTGATCCCATGCATTTTCAATTGAAATTGGCTCGCCCAATGTGTTTGGTTTACCAATGATAAAGCCCGTTTCTAATTCAAAGTCGAGCTTACGACATGCTGAGAATTGAGGACGATCTTCAGTTGGAAGTTTGATTTGACCAGAGGGGCGAACAATGTCAGTACC
>JBLZXS010000101.1:0-4710 GCA_050285325.1 Acinetobacter sp. | reverse complement strand
AGACGTAACTGGTCCGGGGTATATTTCAATAGCATTGATAAAATCATCGAGTTCACTGCCACAGATTTACCTGAACCGGTGGTACCAGCAACCAGCATATGCGGCGCTTTACCTAGGTCAGCAATGACTGGATTACCCGAAATATCTTTACCCATCGCCATAGAAAGAATGCTATTTGGATCGGTAAAAGCAGGAATGGTCAATAATTCGATCAAACGCACCATTTCACGTGTGCTATTTGGAACTTCAATCCCGATATAGGGTTTGCCCGGAATTACCTCGACTACACGTACCGAGGCCATTGACATAGAACGGGCAAGATCGCGGGAAATATTGGTGACTTTAGACGCTTTCACCCCCGGTGCCAAATCTAGCTCAAAACGCGTTACCACAGGTCCGGGCTGTGCCTCAACCACTTTGGCTTTGACATTAAACTCTTGAAGTTTAATCTCTAAAAGTTCCGATAAACGTGCTAACTGTTCCGCAGTAAAATTGACTTTTTTATTCGGATCGACTTTATCCAGCAATTCCAGTCCTGGTAAAGGTGATAAATCTTTACGACGTGCAGCCACTTGCATGGCAAGCGACATCGGTCGACCCATCGAATCGGTCAAAGGCGCATCTAGATCAAAATCATCTTCATCCAGCTCAGCAATTTCGACTGGTTTTCCTGCCGTTTCCTGCCACACTTCACGAAACACATCTTTATTTGATGAAATTAAAGCTTTTTCATCTTCTGAAATTGTCGGCTGCTGTATTTGGGTTTTGATGGCACTACTAACAAATGCGGATGATTGTGCATAACTGCTGGTGGTACGTACTTGCGCTGCGGGTTCAATTTCCTCAACCAACAAATCGTCTACCAATAAATCATCCAGGTCATCAAACTCATTCTCCAACGCCACATTTTTAGGGGTGGTATTCAATAATGGAGAAGCGACAGTGGTAGAGGGTGCAATCACACTCTTTTGTTCAACAATTGAAGGTGCCGGTTCAGGGTCTAGCTGATTAAATGGGGTATGCACATCCGTCGCCGTTTTCCCATTGGGAACAGCGGCAAGCAATTCGTCAAAGATTTCATCATCATCCCAATCTAGGTTCTGCTTCTTAGACTCTGGCGTGATTGATACAGGTTGTTCATGCACAAATGCTTGAAAGTGCTCGTGTGGCGTATGCAGATCAGATTCTTCTGCCGCTTTTAACAAGGCATCAATATCTTGTTTATGCTTTTGATTTTCATCCGAGTTTAATGCACGCCAAACTTCACCGGTCGCAACCACACGTCGAGTATTTTCTTCTAGGCGATGCGCTTTTTCCAAGACTTGTGCGAATTCCGCTTCATCTTCAGCGTCAATGAGTTGCTGTTGTGCATATTGTTCTTTTTCCACCATGTCGTTGAACAAGCGTTCCGCAGCCTGATCTCGTACCGCAGGTGATGGCTCTTGAACTTCACGATGTTCTGGAGCAGGTGTTAGGCTTTCTGTGGCTATTTTTTGCTTCGCACTTACTACTGATTTTTTGACTTCAGGTGCGGTACGATCAAATGCAGACTCGGTTTCTGGAACATTTTTATAAAATAAGTCTTGTAGATAAGCGGGGGTCGCTTTAAGCGTGACCCATGTTTTATTCCACTTCACGCCAAAGGCAAGGGTAAATAGAACTACCCAAAACACCACCAGAAATAGGGTTGCACCATAAATCGTTAAAATTTGAGACAGACTTTGCCCCAATTCATAACCAATAATACCGCCAGAGGCATTATCTAGAGTATCTGCCGGAACTTGCCAAAATAAATACAGTAAACTTGCAGTCGCTAGTAAAATAAAGAACTGTGCGGCATAGCGGAAAGGCTTATTCAAAAAACTATATGGCCACCAGACCTGAATGGCCTCGACGAATAAAAAAATAGGAATGAGTAAACTTGCCCAGCCCAAGAAACCGAACAGTAAATCTGCAATCCAAGCACCTGCCACACCGCTGGCATTCGACACCTGCTGTGTATCACTGGAAATATGCATCCAGCCTGGATCAAAAGGCGTATAAGTCACTGTTGCAAGGAATAAATAAATTCCAAAAGAGACTAAAAATAATGTCATTATTAAGCGCTGTGCATAAGCACTCGACACCGCAGTCATATACTGTCCTGTAACCAATTTTTCATTCATGTTTTTGTAAGAAACTAAGACAAAATAGTTTCGCAATTAAACTCGATATTATGCACCTGTTCCAAGGAAAAAGATGCAATATTATGTATAGGCTGTAGCGAGCTATACTCTGAATGCAGTATCTAGCACTGCATTATTATTGTATATAGCTCAAATCGATTTGAATGATCAATAATATCGACATCGAACGCACACAACTGTTATCAAGTTTCACGTATAATTTCACAAATTTCTAAATAAAAAAAGGATGCCGCGAATGAGCGCTCGTCACTCACGTTTGATTATTCTAGGTTCAGGCCCTGCTGGTTATAGCGCAGCTGTATATGCTGCACGTGCCAACTTAAAGCCAATGCTGATTGCAGGCTTACAATTGGGCGGCCAACTGACCACGACAACTGAAGTTGACAACTGGCCGGGTGATCCTGAAGGTTTAACAGGTCCTGCACTGATGGAACGCATGCAAGCACATGCTGAACGCTTTGGTACAGAGATTGTCTATGACCATATCAACGAAGTTGATTTAAGCGTTCGCCCATTCGTTTTAAAAGGCGATATGGAAGAGTTCACTTGTGATGCATTAATCATTGCAACTGGCGCTACTGCACAATATTTGGGTCTTGAATCCGAAGCTGCATTTATGGGCCAAGGTGTCAGCGCATGTGCAACCTGTGACGGTTTCTTCTACAAGAACCAAAAAGTTATGGTTGTCGGCGGTGGTAATACTGCGGTTGAAGAAGCACTTTACCTATCC
This sequence comes from Acinetobacter sp., assembly GCA_050285325.1. Taxonomy (GTDB): domain Bacteria; phylum Pseudomonadota; class Gammaproteobacteria; order Pseudomonadales; family Moraxellaceae; genus Acinetobacter. The sequence goes on along the minus strand of JBLZXS010000101.1, from coordinate 1,794 downwards.
AACATTGCTTCACACGTGACCTTAGTTCACCGCCGTGATTCTTTGCGTTCAGAGAAAATTTTGCAAGATCATCTGTTCGAGAAAGAGAAAGAAGGCAAAATCAGCATCATCTGGAATCATCAAGTAGATGAAGTTCTGGGTGACAGTAAGTCAGGGGTAACTGCTGTTCGTCTGCAATCGACTCAAGATGATTCTAAACAAGATGTAGAAGTCACCGGCTTATTTGTTGCCATTGGTCATAAGCCCAATAGCGGCATGTTTGAAGGTCAATTGAACTTGCGTGATGGTTATATTCAAGTTCACAGTGGCACAGCAGGCAATGCGACTGCTGCTTCTGTAGCGGGTGTATTTGCTGCCGGTGATATTGCAGATAGCATATACCGTCAAGCGATTACTTCTGCGGGTTCAGGCTGTATGGCTGCGCTAGATGCTGAAAAATACCTTGATGGTTTAGGTGAATAATTTTCTCTAAACAAAAAAACCGTCCTTCTTTGGGCGGTTTTTTTTGTATGATAAAAATCATAAACGCTTATCGCGAGCTTCTATTTTCGTTCAGGCTGAATCCCATGCATCCATTAGCACCCTCAGAATTCATTTTTCCCGATCCCATTGAAGCTGATCCCGATGATCAGGGGCTGATTTGTATAGGTGCCGACCTATCCCCTGCTACACTTTTTGAAGCCTATACGCATGGTCTCTTTCCCTGGTTCTCTGAAGGTGATCCAATCTGTTGGTGGAGTCCTGAACCGCGCTGCATTATTCGTCCTGAAGCTTATCATCCCAGTAAGTCTCTTTTAAGAAACATGAAAAAATTTGATTATAAAATCACAATTAATCATGCCTTTGAACACGTCATTCGTTCCTGTTCTCTACCACGTAGTTATGCGGAAGACACCTGGATTTCTGAGGATATTATTGACGGGTACTGTCAATTATTTGATGCAGGTTATGCTTACAGCGTTGAAGTGTGGGATGAAAATAGAATCGTAGGCGGTTTATATGGGGTCACGATTGGACAAGGTTGTTTTGGTGAGTCGATGTTTAGCACCCAAACCGATGTTTCAAAAATGGCTTTTTATACTTTAATGTTGATTGGTCAGGAAAATCATTTGCCTTGGATTGACTGCCAATTGGTCAATGAGCATCTTTTAAGCTTGGGTGCCTGTACAATTTCTCGGCAAATGTATCTTAAATCGTTACAAGATGTTGTAAAACAGCCCGCTATAGATTGGAAAAAATATCAGGAGGGTGTATTTTCAAGTAAAACAATAGCGCAACACGCACGATTAACTGAATGAAAATAACAGAGGGATCTTGCCATGAATTCATATCACCCAAAATCCCTATTGAATGATTTACAGTATTATATTACCCCACCGCATAGCTGCAGTTATCTGGAAAATAAATCAGCGCGGATGGTGTTTCTAGATCCTGCACATCGCATTGATGTGGTCAGTCTATCTGAACTTTCTCGTGTCGGTTTTCGTCGCAGTGGTGATTTTGTTTATCGTCCTGAATGTCACTTATGCCGTCAATGCTTGTCCAGTCGTGTGCCTGTCTCTGATTTTCACATGAACAGTACGCAAAAAAAGGCATGGAAACGCAATCAAGACCTGACAGTTAAAATTAGCCGTACTGCGAATGCATCGGAAATTCATTATGCTTTGTATGAACGCTATATCAATGAGCGCCATGCTGATGGGGATATGTTTCCACCGAGTCTGGATCAATTCGAAAAATTTTTAGTCCATAGTTGCACTGATAGTTTCTTTCTTGAATTTTGGAAAGATGACA
>JBLZXS010000100.1:0-8879 GCA_050285325.1 Acinetobacter sp. | reverse complement strand
GAAACGGAAGTTAATGAAGACGAGCTGGAAGACTATATTGTTCGCTGGGTACGTTAAGCGCATAAATACAATAATTCAAAAATAGCTGTTCCAAGATTAGTGCTTTAAGTTAGCGCGTCATATCCGGAAAAGACTTTACACTGATACGGGTGGTCAGTTCATAGTCTTCAAAAGCTAAAAAATAGGTGTGGAAAGCTGGATCAGATCTTTGGTCTCATACCTGTGTAGCAAGTCTTCAAAGCCAATCACCGTTTCATCTTTTAGACTGTTTTGGGTTGATAGAACGGGATAATTTTATTACTGGCAACACCAGCTCATCTTTTTAAAAAAAGTATAATTTTTTTGTAAAACAATTCAATTGAAATACGCGATATTAGAATTACATAGTAGACTGGTTTTAAGCATAGTTCAGAAATAACAAGATGTCAGATAGTCATATTCCACTGCCTGAAAGGCTCCGCCCACGTGATTTATCAGAAATTATTGGTCAAGATCATTTATTAGGTGATCAAGCCCCGTTACGCCAGATGATTGATCAAGGACATTTACCTTCGATTATTTTCTGGGGGCCACCGGGCGTGGGAAAAACCACTATTGCTTTGCTTCTGGCACAAGCCGTGGACCGACCTTTTGTCAGTTTATCTGCCCTGAATACTGGAGTGAAAGAACTGCGTGAAATCATTGCCGAAAGTGGTGATTTACTGAAACCTGTGGTCTTTATTGACGAAATTCACCGTTTTAATAAGTCACAACAAGATGCTTTATTGAATGCGGTCGAGAAGGGCAAAATCACGCTGATTGGCGCAACAACGGAAAACCCTTCTTTTGAAGTGAATAGTGCGTTGTTATCGCGTTGTCAGGTGTATAGCCTGAATGCTTTAGACGCCGATGCAATTCAGATTTTATTGAATCAGGCCCTGCAAAATGATGCTTTTTTAAAAGAACGATATATTCAAATTGAAGAATATGAAGCACTGATTCAATTTGCTGCTGGTGATGCTCGTAAAGCCCTTAACCTGCTGGATTTAATTGCTAGTACCTTCGAGCCAGAGCTTGAAAATATCATTACTAATGCAATTGTAGTGAAAGTCGCGCAGCAGAACATTGCCCGTTATGACAAATCTGGCGAACAGCATTATGACTTGGTTTCTGCCTTTATAAAGTCGATTCGCGGCAGTGATCCGGATGCGACTTTATACTGGATGGCACGGATGCTTAAAGGTGGAGAAGATCCGGTCTTTATTGCCCGTCGTATGCTGATAGCAGCTTCTGAAGATATTGGTAACTCGAATCCGAATGCCTTACTTCTGGCGGGTGAATGTTTCCGTTCCGTTCAAGCGGTAGGCATGCCTGAATGTCGGATTATTCTGGGACAATGCGCGGTGTATTTAGCCACCAGTGCGAAAAGTAACAGTACTTATTTGGCTATTAATAAGGCGCTCGATCTCGCTGAGAAAACTGCGAATTTACCGGTGCCATTGCATCTAAGAAATGCGCCAACCAAATTGATGAAAGAGCAGGGCTATGGGGTGGATTATCTCTATCCGCACAATTACCCAGAGCATTTTGTCCTGCAAGACTATTTGCCGCCTGAATTAAAAGGCACCAAGTTATATGAGTCCGCGCGGAACAAACGTGAAGTGGAAGGTGAGCGTTTACAGCAACGTCGCTGGCAGCAGGAACAGCAACAACAGTAACTAAAAAAGGCGCTGCATGCGCCTTTTTATTTTTCCAAGACCGCTTAGTTCAGGAACTCCAGCAAGGCTTGATTGACTTCATTTTTGTGAGTGTTGCATAAGCCGTGAGGCGCGCCTTGAATGACTTTTTCTATGCTATTAGACAAGATTTTTAGAGCGGCTTGACTACATACTTCTGGAGGCACAATTGTATCTGCATCACCATACATTACCAATGTGGGAATATGGATTTGGTGAAGGTCCTGGCGTAAATCTGTCTCAGAAAATGCGCTTACACAGTCATACTGTGCTTTGATCGAGCCTTGCATTGCGATACGCCAAAAGTTTTGGATGATACCTTCCGAAGTTTTATTTAATAGTTTGTCATAACCATAAAATGTTTTAGCAAAACTAAGATAGAAGTCACTGCGATTGCTTAGCACCTGGTCTCGAATATCATCAAAGACCTTTGCTTCAACCCCTTCCGGATGATCATCACGTTTAATCATCAAGGGGGTAACGGAGGCGAGCAGAACCAGTTTCTTGACTTTGGCCTGACCGAAACGGGTGGTATAACGAGTGACGACCGCGCCACCTGTTGAATGACCCACCAAAGTAATTTCATCAAGTTTCAGCTGTTCAATAGCTTCATGTAAATCTTGAGCATACTGGTCAATGTTGTGACCATTCCAGGGTTGGCAAGAACGTCCATGGCCACGACGATCAAAAGCAATCGTCCGAAAGCCTTGATTGGCGAGAAAGAGCATTTGGTCTTCAAATGCATCACTGGAAAGCGGCCAGCCATGTGAAAAAACCACAACCGGCCCTGAACCCCAATCCTTATAATATAAATGTGAGCCATCTGAAAGTTGAATTGAATGTGACATTGTTGTTTTTCCCTAGACGTATTTTGAGTTAAAAGTTAGCACTTCAACCCCAGATACAATGTTCAGGTTTTGCAAGTATGTTTGATTGAGCGATAAAAATTAAATCTGAAAAATAATGAAAAAAAAAGCCCGATTCAGGGAGAGTCGGGCGGAAAATAGGATGTCTTGAGGGAGATACATCCTAGAGGGTAACAGTCATCTGGTCGGCAAGGCATCAGATGAAGTTTCAATTTCCGATGTTGCCTGGTATGTAAATTATATTAGTGGCTAAAGTATATAATGTAAAAACGATCATTTTTATTAAATAAATTTGTTTATCCGATTGATAGTTTTATTCATGATCATAAAAAACCGAGCTTAAAAGCTCGGTTTTTTGAATCAGTGTACAGATTAGATATCTGAAAGATCGAGACCTAAACGTGTCGCTACTTCTTCATAAGCTTCAACCACACCGCCTAAACCTTGACGGAAACGGTCTTTGTCGAGTTTTTTCTTGGTGTCTTTATCCCATAGACGGCAACCGTCTGGAGAGAATTCGTCACCCAGAACGATACGGTCGTGGAACACACCAAATTCAAGTTTGAAGTCAACAAGCAGCATGTTGCCTTTGTCGAACAAATCTTTAAGCACTTCATTTACTTTATAAGTCAGTACTTTCATTTGTTCAAGTTGTTCAGCAGTCGCCCAACCTAAAGCAATCGCTTGAGATTCGTTAACCATTGGATCGCCCAATGCGTCGTCTTTGAAGAACAATTCAAAAGTAGACGGAGTTAACTCTTTACCTTCTTCTACACCTAAACGACGGCACAAGCTACCTGCTGCGTAGTTACGAATTACACATTCAACAGGAATCATTTTTAATTTTTTCACTAAAACTTCAGTAGGAGAAAGAAGTTTTTCAAAGTGAGTTTCAATGCCAGCAGCAGCCAATTTTTCCATGATGAAGGCGTTAAAACGGTTGTTCACCTTGCCTTTACGATCCAGCTGTTCGATTTTTTCGCCGTTAAATGCAGAGGCATCATCACGGAAGACTAGGATAAGGTGATCTGCACTGTCTGTTTCATAAACAGATTTCGCTTTACCAGTATAGAGCAAGGTTTGTTTCAACATGGGGGAACCTTTTTCAAAAAAAAATGCCTAGTACGACTAGGCTGGCCAATTTTGGTAAATCTGGGTTAACAGTTCTGCAGCTTTTTCTTTGTCTGCAAAGCTATTATCGGCATTGAACACAGCAATGTTGTTACTCGTTCCTACAGATGCAAGTCTTAATACATAGACCTGTTGATCGACCTTAATCGTTACTTCATAACGATTTTTACTTTGACCAACAATGGTATGGTTCAGGCTGCTGAGAGTAGCAAGTGTGTACTGCCAAATTGTAGCAGAATTTCCATCAATTTTGAGCAACGGATTTTGATTTCCATCACGAACTAACTGAGGGCGACCGACATTTGTGCTGTCATCTTGGCTATCTGTTGGTGCATTTGCCTGAGCTTGCTCAGGGCGGGGTAGAGCAAAACGGTTGCCACGTTTATTTTCAAGCTTGGGTGCATGCTCAATCGCAAGCGGGTCAACTGTCGGAGACGGATACAATGGCGTTGCAGGTCGAACCATTGAACCTTCAGGATATTTCAGGGGTTCAAAGGTTGCAGTATTTTTATAATCCAGTGAACCATTGCTGATTCCCATTGAACTACAACCGACTAAACTGAATGCTGAAAGTGCAAGGATTAAACCAAAACGTAATTGCATAGTGTTGTGCTCTTTATTTGATGACACCAGAAGCATTGAGTGCTTCACGCAGCGGTGTACGATATTGTTCTGCAAGAGGAGTTAATGGTAAGCGAATACCAGTACCAATTAATCCCATTTCATGAAGCGCCCATTTCACAGGAATTGGATTGGATTCACAAAATAGAATATTGTGTAAATTTGCAACTTCATTGTTTAAAGCATCAGCGCGTTCTGCATCACCTGCAAGCGCAGCAGCACACATCTGGCTCATTTCTTTCGGTGCAACATTGGCAGTCACTGAAATGTTGCCTTTCGCGCCTAAGCCCATCAATTGGTATGCAGTCGCATCATCACCAGAGTAAACGGTCATATCTTTACCGTGTAAACCTTCAATAAGTTCTTGACCACGCGGTACATCACCGGTTGCGTCTTTAATGCCGATAATTTGCGGAATATCGGCAAGGCGAATTACCGTTTCATTGAGCATGTCTACGCCAGTACGGCCTGGTACATTATAAAGAATTTGTGGTAAATCAACAGCTTCAGCAATAGCTTTATAATGCTGGTATAAGCCTTCTTGTGTCGGTTTGTTGTAATAAGGCGTGACGAGGAGTGCCGCATCGGCCCCCAGTTCTTTGGCTTCTTTGGTCAGTTCAATCGCTTCATGGGTAGAGTTCGCACCGGTACCTGCAATCACAGGAATACGTTTATTGGCTACACGAATGATTTCAGCGATGACTTTGGTGTGTTCTGCCATGCTTAAGGTCGAAGCTTCACCAGTTGTGCCTACAGCAACAATACTGTTAGTACCTTGTGCTATATGCCACTCAACGAGCTTTTCTAGACCCTTCCAATCTACGCTGCCATCTTCAAACATTGGGGTGACGATTGCGACAATTGAACCTTGGATGAGCTGTGCTTGCTGAGTCATTTTAAAAAAATATCCTATTTGTCCATCCGGCTGAGGTAGAAAAACATAAATTTGGATGGTTACCTATTCTGATTTATAGCATCTTCAACGCGAATAAGCGTAATTGAATAATGCTTATGCAAATTATGAACGAACAAACGATGAAGAACAATATGCTTTAGTCAAACCATCTAAAAACTTTATGAAAAGCAAGTGAAAAATCTACTAAACAAAACAAAAGCTCCTTTTTACAATCAGAGTTCACTAAAATTTTTATCAGCCTCATTATATAAATGGCAGTTTGTTATAACTAAAAAGTGCCTGTGAACTTGTCATAAAAGCACTTTAAAACCAATAAGCTTACCAATTCCGGGTAAAAACCTCGGAATTTAAGATTTAATATAGATAAACATAGACTTGAAAACTATATAAACCAAGATTTTAAAAGATAAAAATCATCCTTAAAAACTTAAGGAATAATCAGTTAAAACTATTAATCTATTTTTACCATTTTCGCACAGGATGATTTTCAGAATTGAAATTCTGATTGTCGTGTTGAATTTTTTGTACTGATTAGTCGCGATTAAGTGTTTTTATGACTATCAGTTATTGCGCTAAAAAAACGCTATATATCCACTATTTTTGTCAATAAATGGGAGATTGTTCCACTTATTGATAGTTATTTGTATTTTCAGACTCATGGATGATGGTGATCTATTTTGGACACTGATTGAACAAGGAGTTTGCAATGGAAAGATCAGATAACAAACACTCCGTCATTACAGTCGCTATCTGTTTTTTAATTGCAGTCATTGAAGGACTGGATATTCAAGCAGCAGGTATTGCAGCAGCGGGGGTCCGTGAAGCTTTTGGCTTGGATAGTTCGCAATTAGGGGTGTTTTTTAGCGCAGGGATTCTGGGTTTGTTACCCGGAGCGCTGATTGGTGGACGATATTCAGACCGTATCGGGCGGAAAAAGGTACTGATTTGGTCGGTTGCAGTATTTGCTGTTTTTACCTTATGTACCGTATGGGTAAACAGTTTTAACACGCTTTTACTGGTTCGTTTTTTAGCAGGTGCAGGTTTAGGCGCGGCCATGCCAAACTTGATTACGCTGGCTTCCGAAGCGGTTAGACCTGAAAACCGTGGTCGTGCTGTCGGTTTGATGTATTGTGGTATGCCGGTGGGTGCGGCTATCTTGTCGTATATTGCGAGTTTAGACTTTGGCTCAAACTGGAAAAATATTTTCTATCTAGGTGGTTTATTGCCGATTATCGTGCTTCCTATCATGATTAAGTTTTTACCAGAATCACGTGAATTCTTAAAGGCGCAAACGAACGCGGAAACAACCACAGTAACCACTCAAGGCTCTTTTAAAGATTTATTTAATAGCAGCAACTTGATGCGTACCTGCTTAATTTCAGTAAGCTATTTCTTCACCTTGATGGTGGTTTACATCATGTTGAGCTGGTTGCCTTCACTGTTTATGGAACTGGGCTTTACTCGTAAAGAAGGCAGTACGGCACAATTCTTCTTCATGATGAGTGCAACAATCGGTACGATTATTTTAGGTATGCTGACGGATCGCTGGAAAAAAGCCTATGTCATTATTTTGATGTACGGCGGTATTCTGGCAGGCTTATTCTGCTTGAATGCAGCAAGTTCATTGACGCAAATGTATATGGCTTCAGCATTGGTTGGTGCATTCGTGATTGGTTGCCAAGGTGTACTGTATGCTTTCGGTAGTATTGTTTATCCGACTGAAGTGCGTGCAACAGGCGTGGGTATGGCATCAGCCGTAGGACGTGTTGGCGCAATGCTTGGACCCGCAATTGCAGGTCAGCTACTTGCCGCAGGTTTTGGTGCAGCAGGGGTTATTTCAGCAGCTATTCCATGTATCGTGATTTCAGCAGTTTTCATGTTGATTCTGGTTCGTCGCTTACAAACTCAAGCTTAATTTTTTGATGTTTAAAATAGCTCGCAGATCGCGGGCTATTTTTTTTCTTAAAATTTATTTCTATCCTTCAGCCACAAACAAATCAAAAAACGTCCCGCTATGCTTTGAACCCTGCATAAGATTGAACATGCCCGGTATCGAACATGCATAGTATCGAAAAGGTATGCAATCGAATTTGCCTAAGTCGCTTTATTATTTCAATCCATAGTCATTTTATTTTTAGCGCCCAGCCTCAATACTACAAATTATTTTGTTATATGCTTAACAAAAATGACAACATGCAAATAATGGACTGCCAGTTATGCAAAAAAATAGCGCTTTGATTGTAGTAGATGTACAAAATGGTTTTACCCCAGGGGGTAATTTGGCTGTAGCGAATGCCGATCAGATCATTCCGAACATTAACCAATTGGCGCAGTGTTTTGACAATATTGTGATTACCCAAGATTGGCACCCGGAAAATCATGTTTCATTTGCTGAAAATCACCCAGCTAAACAGCCTTTTGAAACGATCAAATTAGATTATGGAACTCAAGTGTTGTGGCCTGCGCATTGTGTTCAAGGCACGTCAGATGCCGAACTGCATCCAGATCTCAATTTACCGATTGCACAATTGATTATTCGCAAAGGTTTCCATGCACATATCGACAGTTATTCTGCCTTTATGGAAGCGGATCAAAAGACGACAACCGGTTTAGCCGGTTATTTAAAAGAACGTGGCATTGATACAGTTTTTATAGTCGGCATTGCCACAGATTTTTGTGTGGCTTGGACAGCAATGGATGCCTGTAAATTAGGCTTTAAAGCCTATGTCATTTCAGATGCCACCAAGGGCATTGACCTCGATGGTTCATTGCAACATGCCTGGCAAGATATGCTGGCAGCAGGGGTGAAACGGATTTTGGTCAAAGATATTATTCAGCAGCATATCTCATAAAGTGTGCAATTAGACTTACAGCATCATCGATCATTTCCGCAGGCTTCTTGGAAAAGGTAATATCTAGCCCGGATATCATAATAATGATTGGATTGAACCATGGCAGCTTTTTTGCGCTTTACCCAGTTTATTCAGAAAACTTTTGCCCTGTGGGTAGTACTATTTGCAGGAATTGCTTTAATTGTGCCTGAAGCTTTTGTCTGGCTGAAAGTTTATATCATCTGGATGCTGGGGATTATCATGTTCGGAATGGGCATGACCATGACGGTGGAGGATTTTAAAGGAGTATTACAAAGTCCCAAAGCGGTCGTGATTGGAGTGGTCGCACAGTTTGTGGTGATGCCAGGACTGGCTTATCTGTTGTGTCAGCTGTTTCAACTGCCGCCTGAAATTGCTATAGGCGTAATTCTAGTGGGCTGTTGTCCAGGTGGAACGGCTTCAAATGTGATTACTTATATGGCAAAAGGCAATACTGCTTTATCGGTGGCCTGTACCTCAGTTTCGACTCTTTTAGCACCTGTGTTGACGCCTGCGATTTTTTATCTTTTGGCCAGCCAATGGATCGAAATTAATGCCATGTCGATGTTGGGTTCAATACTTCAGGTCGTGCTGTTCCCGATTATTTTGGGTTTAATCGTTCGTTCAGTACTAAAACAAAAAGTAGATGCTTATATTCAAGTGATGCCACTGATTTCCGTGATTGCGATTGTTGCCATTGTGGCAGCCATTATTGGGGGCAGTAAGGCGCAAATCTTGGAATCAGGTTTACTGATTTTAG
>JBLZXS010000099.1:0-6981 GCA_050285325.1 Acinetobacter sp. | reverse complement strand
ATGGTAGTGTGGGGTTACCCATGTGAGAGTAAGTCATCGCCAGCTCATTATTCCTAAAAGCCCCCTGACTCAATCGAATCAGGGGGCTTTTTTATGCGCACTGGATTTAAGGGGTTTAATCAAAGAAAGAAAAGACCTTATCTGTACAATTCCGCATTCTTTTTGGACTTGTAGTCTATGAAACAAATCATGCAAAATATTTAAAACAAAAAACAGAGCGATATAAAATGAAAGAAAATCAATATATGGAAAAACAATTAACTACACAACAGACAGCTAATCTTTTAAATATTTTAAAAATACGGTTTGAACAAAATATGCAGCGACATAAAGCCTTGCAATGGTCGAAGATCCAACATAAGTTGGAGGGCAATCCAGAAAAAATGTGCTCATTACATGCAATGGAGCAAACAGGTGGTGAGCCTGATGTGGTATTACATGATCATATTAGCGATCAGTATATCTTTATGGATTGTAGTACTGAGAGTCCATTGGGTCGCAGAAGTTTATGTTATGACCAGAAAGCACTGGATTCAAGAAAAGCCAATAAACCTGAAAATTCAGTCATGAGTCTTGCCTCAAGTATGGGAGTCGAATTGTTAACTGAGCATGAATATTATGAACTACAAGCAATAGATTCAATTGATTTGAAAACTTCAAGCTGGTTATTCACACCTGATGAAGTCCGAATGAAAGGTGGGGCTCTTTTTGCCGATAAGCGTTATGGACGAGTTTTTGTTTATCATAATGGAGCAGAATCTTATTATGCTTCTCGGGGTTTTCGAGCTTTGCTTAGAGTTTGAAAAAATTAAATCGGTAGGAAAATTACCTCCTATCTAATAGACAGGAGGATTTTGATTGATTTATAAAGCATCTTTTAATGTGGTGTGATGTTGTTTAACTTGTCTGGCGTATTTTTCACCTTGTTTTTTCATTTTACGATTAGAGTTATAACCTGTAGGGCCAACATTATAATAGGCAAGAGCTTTAGGCCAACTTCCTGCTTTGTTGTTATAGGTGGCTAAAATGTAAGTACCGCAATTAATATTATGATATTCATCACTTAAATCACCTGGACATGTTTGTTGCCAGTAGCGTGGAATCACTTGAGTCAGTCCCACGGCTCCTGCCGGTGAGATAGCATAGTTTCTGTAACTTGATTCTTGCCGGATCATGGCCGCTAATAGTAATGGATCTACTGCATATTTTTCCGCACTTTGGATGATCATCGGAGAGACACGGTTCGCAGTATCTGGTGCAACAGCATATGCTTTTTGTATACCTGTAGATAATTTAGCAGATCTTTTAGCGACTGAGCCACCGTTAAAGGAAGTACACCCCGTAAAAGCTAAAGCAGTAATGACGATAGCTGTTGATTTAAATGAAAAAAAATGAATGGTAGAGAGTTTTGAACGTAAGTTGGATAAGTGATGCGTAATTAACAAGGTTAGAAACCCAAAGTAAAATTTTATTGACGTTATGCTAGTGGTCCGGCTAGCACGAGTCAATAGCCGATATTTTGTATTATTTAAATGATTTATGAAGTATTTTTATAAATTGATCCTTGAATGAACAAATTTTGAGACTCGTAAAAGAAGGTGTCCCATTATGTTAATGGGACTGATCTTCTGAAGCATATTTTAATTATCCATTTCATGCAAAATCGCCTGATTAAATGCCGGGATGTCATCTGGGCATCGCGAAGTAATTAAAGGCCAGTTATTGGTATTACAACGATGAACTTCTTCATTTACCCAATTTGCACCTGCATTTTCTAAATCCAGTTTTATACTTTTATAAGAAGTTAAATTTTTATCTTTAATTCTTTGGGCATTAATCAATACCCAGGGCCCATGACAAATGGCTGCAATCGGTTTTGCATTGTCAGTAAAGTGCTGAATAATTTTATGAGCATCTTCATTTAAACGTAAGGTATCTGCATTTACCGTTCCTCCCGGAATGACTAAAATATCATAATCCTCTGGAGAAACTTTAGATAAAGTTGTTTGCGGTGTATAAGCGGTTGCAGGTTCCTTATCACTCTTAACTGTTTGAACATCCTTTAATTCTTCTGCGGCATGAATCACTTCAATGCCCTTTGATTGTAAAAATTCAAATGGTTTAATCAGCTCATCTTGTTCTACGCCGACATTAGAAGTAATAAACAATGCTTTCTTAGACATGCTGGTGATCCTGAATTACTTATTGAATATTCAACATTAACAAGCTAAGACCAGCAAGCTGTACAAATTTTAGCTCATTCTTGTTAAGGTTTGAAAATGCCAGACCAAAAATAAGCCCCATCATCTTGATAGGGCTTATTTGATATTGGTTACAAGGTATAACTCCTGTTTTACCTTTATGCTTCCTGCTTAGATCGTTTATTATTTTTATTATGGAAACATCCTGCTTCCTGATATTTTTATCTTAAGACTAATAAGGAATGTAGCATAGGCGTCAACAAATACTTTCCATGTAAGCAAATGCTGACATGAGATATTAATAAAATGAGGTTGTAGAACAAATCTCAATTTAAAAAGTATTATTGTAGAGTGAAGAAGGTTTAAAAATATGGAAAAATTACAATCGTTTTTCCATCCAGATTTCACAGGCTTGACTATGACCTGTGTTGCCTTTGGGGTGATTTAAATACTCAAACCCTAATTTTTCATACAGTTTGACTGCTTGCCAAAGTTCTTTGGTGGTTTCTAGGTAACAAGATTTAAAACCTTGCCGTAGGGTAAACTGAAAGGCTTTTTCTAGAAGTTGCTTCGCAAATCCTAGACCGCGTATTTCGGACAGAAAGTACATTTTTTGAATTTCTAGAATGCTAGGATCACCTTTTAAAGGTGATAAACCACCACCACCCAAAATTTCACCCTGTTCATTTTCAATCACCCAGTATTGAGCATTAGATTGCTGATAAACCGTGTATAAGTCATCTAAAATGGGGTCAGCTACAGCAAAACCTGATTCAGGAGCAAGTCCAAACTCTTTGGAAACTTCGCGAATAACACGTGCAATTTCAGCATTATCTTGTGCTTGAATAGGTCTAACTTGATACATAAGCTTAAATATATAGAAATAAAAAGAGATGGATTTTTATAACGCTATATCTGATAAAAATCCATCTTTTGGCCAATTTTATGCTTTGAAAAAGCGAGAAATTATTTTAACTCACTTGAAGTCTTGCCCAATTCCCGACGGGCAATAATGAGTTGTTGAATCTGTTGCGTGCCTTCAAAAATATCAAGAATTTTGGAGTCACGTGCCCATTTCTCTAATAGTTCATCTTCGTTATAACCCACACTTGCAGCAAGTTCTACACATTTTAAGGTAATTTCATTACACATTCGTCCTGCCTTTGCTTTGGAAATAGAAGCTTCACGTGAGTTTGGTTTTTTATTATCCGCCATCCAGGCTGCTTTCATGGTCAGTAAACGTGCTGCTTCCCATTCCGCTTCCATACGGTAAATTTGGGCCGCGATATGTGAGCTTTGTAAATAAGGAGTAGCGTAATTTTCCTCTAATTGATCTTTAAAAATTTGTTTAATTCTTTCTAAAGAGGCTTTTGCACAACCGACCGCCATTGCAGCAACTAAAGGACGAGTATTATCAAAAGTTTCCATGACCCCAGCAAAGCCTTTGGCAACATCAATTTCGGCATGACCGAGTAGGTTTTCAGCAGGAACGCGGCAGTCAATGAAATGAATCACTGCAGTATCGGATGCTTTGATCCCCAGTTTATGTTCAAGACGCTCCACTTTCATTCCTTGTGTACCTTTGGGCACCACAAAGGATTTAATTGCAGCCCGTCCGAGTTTTTTATCTAATGTTGCCCAGACCACTACAGAGTCGGCACGCTCACCAGAAGTCACAAAGATTTTTTCACCATTTAAGATGTAATCATCGCCATCTTTTGTTGCTGTAGTACGTATGGCGGCAGAATCTGACCCGCAATCGGGTTCAGTAATCGCCATGGCCGCCCATGTGCCTTTAAAGCGTTCTAGCTGTTCGTCATTTGCCACGGCTGCAATGGCAGAATTTCCTAAACCCTGACGAGGCATACTGAGTAATAAGCCGGTATCTCCATAGCACATCTCAATGACTCCAAGAACGGTAGACATATTGACGCCATTTTTATTTCCCGATTCTGTGCTTCCACGTTTTCCAACAGCAGCCCCCGCATTGATGCCTTCGCTACCATCATTCATGCCATCAATGAGTGAGGCAAACATGTCGAGTTCCTTGGGATAGCTGTGTTCAGCTTTGTCATATTTACGTGAAATGGGGCGTAGTACGTTTAAAGCAGATTCATGGGCCTGATCCATCAACATCTTAAATTTTTTAGGATTTTGTAAATTCATTGGCTCGATTCCTTATTTTTATAGATTAAGCATGTAAGCCTGAATGTAAGATTGCTGTTGCACGCAAATCACGATACCAACGCTCAACCGGGTGTTCTTTGGTAAAGCCATGTCCACCCAAAATTTGTACTCCATCGGTGCCAATTTTCATTGATTTTTCTGCACAGAGTAAACGTGCCAAATAGGCTTCCCTGTGAAAAGCTTGGCCTGCTTCAGCCAGACTGGCCGCATTTAAAATCAACATGCGCATAGCGTCAATTTCAATGGCCATATCTGCAATCATAAATGCCACACTCTGGCGGTGTGAAATAGGTTCACCAAAAGCAGTACGTTGATTGGCATATTCAATGCAATAAGCTTTTACAGCTTCGCAAGTTCCAACAGCCATGGCGCACCACATCAGGTTGCCCAAATCCAAGAAGGCCGGGTAATTAAAGTCGTCATCCCCTAATAATTCAGCCGGAGTATTATTAAAGTGTAAGGTGACAGTTTCTGTAGCTTTCAAGCCCATAGCCGGACTTTTCTTCGCGGTAATGCTGCTATCGCGTTTTACAATGAAAACTTCGGATGAGCCATTCAGTTCAGCATTCACAAGAAATAGATCGGCAGTTTCACCTAATAGCACTAGAGTTTTTTCACCCTGAAGGGTGTATCTTCCATGGGTTGAAGTTGCTTTGGTGTTTAAATTGAATGGATTAAATGCAGCTGTTGCTTCTTGTACCGCAAATGTGGCGTGAATATCGGGATCATTTGCAAAGTTAGGTAAATAGGTGGACTGAATTTTTTCCGAACCCCACTGGGTAATCGTATTTATGACACTAAATGTGGAAAGTAAGCCTGCCGTTAAGCTGAAATCTCCTTTGGCTAAATGTTCAGCAATGAGGATATTACTTAGAATATTTTTTTCAGTGGCTACACCACCTAAAGCTTCAGGAAGCGCATAGTAATTCAGTCCTAAATCAGTAGCATGTTGCCAAAGTGATACAGGAAATTGTTCATTATTATCTGCTTCAGCCGCTAAGGGGTAAAGCACTTCTGCTGCAAATTGATCCATCGCATCACAAGTCATTTGCTGTTCTTCAGTCAAGCTTAAATCAAATAATGATTTGTGCTGATTGGGTAAACGTTGCTTACTGATATTGGAATTGGCTTTAAATGCTTTTTGAGTCTTGGTTAAGGTTTTAAAACCGATTTTTGAACCTTGATATAACGATTTTTCCAGAAATTTACGCAGTTTGAATTGATCTAGAACCTCGCTACCGGCAATTTTAGTGATCAGTGATAGCCCAAATCCTTGGGCTTTATTTACCATATTGGTCATTGTTATCGTCCATCAATTTTCGATTCTTTGTATTTTTATGCTGACATGCGAATTTGGAAAAAACTATGTCATGACTGACAATTAAAATTGACTTAGATGAATGGTTTAAAATGAGTGTTAAAGTTATTAAATATTTGAATAATATTTGTTTTTAATAATTATAATTGCGAGTTGCAAGGGAGGGATTGACTAGAATGACAATAAAGCCATTCTAGTCAGTATAGATTATAAAAATTTTTCGACCATCTTGCGCACATTGGTTTTTGCATCGATCACGGTCATAAAGGTATATGCACCAATGAATTTACGACTAATAAACATAAATTCTTTCGGAGGAACGCTGAAATAACGCGATGCCATTGATTTAGACGCACGTTGCATGACGCGACTATGCAATTGACTTTTTTTCCAGTCATAGCGTTGCTGCTCATCCATTACACCTGCAGGTAAGTCTGGATTGTTTGCTAGCGTGCTAAATGCTTCTGTAGCGAGTAAAAACACTTTGGCCATGTCTGGCTTAATGCTTTGCGGAATGGAATCAAAGAATTCATAGCCTGTCATGGCACGAACCATTTCATCAATATTGTGATGATAACCGGCCTGGATTAAATTGCGTGCAACACTCAGCAAATGTTCGTCAAATTGACGAATAGCACCAAAATCTAACAGTACAATTTTATCTTGGCTATCTTCAGCATTGCCCAAACGCACCAGATAATTGCCAAAATTTGGATCGGTTTGCATTTCGCCCCATTCAAAAATTTCACGTACCGCAATCTCTAGAGAGGCCTCACCGAGCTGGTTGCGACGTTCTTGAGGCAGAGACAGCATCACAGGACTATTGATTGGTACGCCTCGTTCAAAGGTCATACATAGAATTTGATCAGTGCAATATTCGTCTACAATCTGCGGCACGATATAGCGTGGATCATCTTTTAAACGCTCGGCAAAGCGACGTGTGGTCGTAGCTTCAATATCATAATTCACTTCGCGATGCATCATTTCACGAACTTCATCAAACCATTGATCAAATTCGCGTGTTTGCGGCACCATGCGGGTCAATTTGAGCATGTTTTTAAACAGGCTCATGTCTGAATCAATGGCTGCTGCTACACCCGGATACTGGATTTTGAGTACAATTTCCAAACCATCTGATTTTCGTGTGGCGCGATGGACTTGGGCTAAAGAGGCTGTGCCTAAAGGTTCATGATCAATGGTTAAATCATTCAGCTTAGAACCCAGTTGTTGTTCTAGATGTTGTTTAATCGCAGGCCAGGCAAGGGCAATGGTTTG
>JBLZXS010000098.1:0-3072 GCA_050285325.1 Acinetobacter sp. | reverse complement strand
TCTTTATCTGCTTATGCGGTTCTGCTGATGGCAACCATACAAGCAGTGATTCTGTGGTTCCAAAATCGTGAATTAAAAAATAAGCAAAAAAGAATCTGGGTCAATTTACTGCCTTCATTCCAAGCCATGGAATCTTTGTTATTTGATTTAATCATTACCGGTTTTATCTTGCTGACCTTAGCACTTGGTTTTGGCTTCTTTACCATTGAAGATTTCTTTGCCCAGCACTTGGCCCATAAAACGGCATTTAGCATTATTTCCTGGTTTGTCTATGGCTCACTTTTAATTGGCCATTACCAGTTTGGCTGGCGAGGTCAAAAAGCGATTCGCTTTACCTTGATTGGTTTCATGCTGCTTGCGATTGGTTTTATTGGTTCCAAATTTGTACTGGAAATGATTTTGGGTCGCTAATTCATTGTTGCTGTGCTTTGAATATAAAGTAAATCTATAAAATCTCGTTATGACTATCTGTTTATCTAGCTAAAGTCAGTAGATAGTCATCAACCAGATTTTAATCTGAGCACTCGTAAACTTATAAAACAGTACATTCCATTATTTAAAATAAACTTCGTAATTAATCACAGAGCTGAATTTGCCAGCGATGGTCGGCTTTTTCAGGAATAAAACCCCTGCTTCAAAATCTTTTGTTAACTGACTTCCTGAGCTGAAACCAAAATCTAGCTTTTCATTTAAATTAACGGGAATGTTTTTTCCCTGCTCAAAAATACGAATTCCAATGCTGTCTTTCATATTGCTTTCACTGGCTGTCACAGTTTGACTATCTACCTTTAAAGGAGAACTAAATACCCCGACAAAAGGATATTTCGCACAATCCTTGCCATTGGTCGTGACATTGATGCTAAACGGTGTTTTTCTTAACACGGTATTCACATCCTGATAAGCGTAATATTTGCCTAAATCGACAGTCTGTACCGTTAAGACAGGAACACATTCCACATAATTGATTCGAATCCCGCTAACTTTTTCCTGAAAATTACCACTACCGTTACGACCACCGATGCCATCTAGCTGAAACACATCATAATCTTTAATAACTGAAGGAAAATTACTGCCCGAACCCCGCGCTTTGATATATAGCGAATACGTTAAGGTAATGGTTTGCGGGTCACTGCAACGCTTGCCAATCGCATATTTTCCAATCAAACGGCAATTGTCCGCAGCCGTTGATGTAGACCAAAAATTATCAGGCTGATAGCTGATAGCACGCTTGCCGGTAGCAATCTTATCAGTCGTTTTAGTAATCGGATATTCCTGCCCATTAAAACGGATGCCCATAATTAAATTGGAGTTGCCGAAATCGGTCGCCAATTTCTTTGCGGCATCATCCACATATAAATATGCATCCTCACTAGAATTGGTCATGGCATCATCATAGCAAGTAAAGTTAGACGTATAGGTCTGAGACTCCCAGAGCAGAGTATTGGCATCGTCATTAAAGCTGGTCACTGTAATGGTGCCGACATTCGTGGTATTGGTGGTATTTTTCGCGCTTTCTATATTGAAGTTACTGGTGGCTTTTGTGCCCGAAAGGCAGCGCATGGCCCATGTATTTTGCACGGCAATAATGCTTAACGAGAATAGGACTAAATTTCGAATGAGTCGAAGAAATTTTATATTCATTTTAGTTCTCCAGCTTCACATGAAAGCGTCAGTTCATCATAGCCGATGTCACGGGCAGTTAATTCCGGCAAGGTAAAATGGCACTGCTGATAGTCTGCACTACCCCATTTTGCAATCAGTTTTTGCCCCGATTCCACATTGGTTAAAAAGGTCTGACCATTTAAACCCACCAGGCCATAACGGTTCAGGCCATTTGCATCACTAATTTCTGTACCAGCTGCAAGTTCATTGCCTTTAAAGCCCAAATTGACCAACACACTGTGTCCAGTTTTGACCTCAAATTTCACTTTAACCACAGCATATTTGGTTGGAACAATATCATTTCGAACCAAATCTTCAATAAAAAGATTTTGCCCTAAATCTTCGGCTTGCAGCGCGACCCGGTTTTTCGCATAGGGATTGCTGCTGCTCATGATGGCATAACCATGCTTATCCAGCTTCAGACCAGTCTGGTTTTCAATACGGATTTTGCTGGCGCCTTTGGCTTCAATCAATATGGGTGAATTATTCATTTGCTGCCCCAGAATCACGCCTCCGGAATGTACCAGCACACCGCCATTCATACCCGCATACACTTGCTGATATTGATCAGCATAGGCATAACCGATGTTGCTATTGCCTTTAGTGCCTTGATATGCCGCATTCAGATTCAGACTATCACCACTTTTTTCGGAGTGGCTGGCTTGGATCTGTGCCTGCAGATTTTTATCTTTCAAGAAATTTGCTGACAGTGCACTTTGCGCCATTGCTCCTGAAGACGGTGCATACTGATAATTATTATTGGAAATGACATCATGCTGTTTAAATGATTTCGGCGTGTCTATAGGCAAACTGAAGTTTAGCCCGACAGAGTAGTCGGAACCATTCAAAAAGTTCTTGCTGTTTTGATAGTAAAGGCCGTAAGACAAGCGCTGAATATTATTGTTATAGCCAATTTGCCAATTGCGCTGATTGTATTCCTTTTGCCAGAACTGTGTATCCGACACGTTGGCATACAGCTGCCCCCATTTCCCCAAGCGCTGGTTGAAAGAGATCTGATATTGATTTTTTTTACTGTAGAACACAGGTGAATAATACGACTGTGTTTGCTCACCCGCTAAAATTTCTTGATCATCTGCTGACAGCGGATCTTGATAACTATATTCATATGTACCGTTTTTCCATTGTGCCTTTTCCTGCACGGCATCAGCAAAACCATAATAGTTAGCACTGTAATGATAGCCGGCCAAACGGATATCCGTACCCAGTGAATGAATCGATTTTGCATACAGTACACGCAAACCCAAGCCATTTTCTTGGCGTCCGCTGGATAAGGTATTGTTGGCAAAATTTAAATCTGCAGAAAGTGCGCCAAAGTCACCCAGCGACCATGCCGCGCCGCCGGCTGCTGCATAATAGTCTTCAGCGGCCAGTACACCTGCATATGGCGTG
>JBLZXS010000097.1:0-20482 GCA_050285325.1 Acinetobacter sp. | reverse complement strand
GACTTGATGGCACGCAGTAATTCAATATTGCCAAAATGCGACACCACAATCACCGCACCTTTTTGATAATGCGCACGGAAATGTTCGTGTCCATGCAAAACCAGTTGCTGTTCCGGGATTTTACCCAGCCAGCCCTCAATTTTATCCAGAATGCATTCACCAAACTGCATGAAATGCTGATAGCTATGTGCCAGACTCGGGGTATGCGGAAATGGAGAATTTTTGCCTGCAAAATGGTGCAATCGGGTTAAATATTGCAGCGAAGCCTGACGCGCGACGGTCGAAAACAGCCAGTACCACAGAATCACAAAATACATCAGTGCCCGGCATAACCATCGGCCACCCAGACGGTAGAACGCCAGCACAAGACTCAGCGAGGTCATGCCACCACGTTCTTGAATGTCACTCCATTTGCTTGAATTTAGCTCGGCCACAGACTTAACCTTTTACTTTCTGTGCCAGCAATTTTGGCAAACGAATCAGCATCCCGCCCAGCAATTTGGCATGAGCCTTACTCATGCCCAGATTGTCTCGCCAGACATGGTAATGAGAAATACCGCCTTCAGGGTAAATGACTTTGGTCGGCACATTGATAAAAGGCACATTGGCCCATTTCAGACGCACCAGAATTTCACTGTCAAAGCCCATACGTGGCTGAAATTTTGCAGAATCCAGCACCTTAATGGTCAAGGCTAAAGGATAAACCCGGAAACCGCACATGCTGTCTTTAATGTCAAACGACAGGCTGTTGATCCACACCCAGATATGAGTGGCATAACGGCCATAAAGGCGTTTTTTCGGTACAGACTCATCAAAAATCGGCTGACCAATCACCATCGCCTCGGGATGCTGCGCTGAAATTTCAAGGAATTTGGCGACATCCTGCCAGTCATGTTGACCATCCGAATCGAGCTGTAAGGCATGACTGAAACCTAGTTTATGCGCATGACGCAAACCGGTAATGACCGCCTGTCCTTTACCCTGATTATGGCTATGTTCAACCAGCTCCACGCTTGGATGCTGTTCAGCAATGCGATGTAAAAGTTCGGTACATGTAGCATCACTGCCATCATTGACCAGAATGATCGGCTTCTGAAAATGATCCAAATGCTCAACCAGCGCCTCAATATAATGAGGATGGTTATAAACCGGAATCACAAAACATTGCTGCATATACATTTACCTTTAAATCTGATCGTTCTGCGTTTTAAACAACAATCGTCCAGAGGCCAAGGTCTGATCTGCATGAGTAATTTCAAAACTGACTTTGTGCAATTTTCTGGTCAATTTCAATTGCAACACCATGAAAGGCTTGATCAGATCTTGAAACTTCAACTGTTCAAAACCGTTACACCATTGCAGATCGGCCCAGGTTTGGCGGGAAAAATGCTGAATAAACCCGATCTGACCTACACCCGGGAAAATAGAATAGTCCGGAAAATGCCCTTTAAAGCATTCCAGTTCAGGTGAAAACTCTAAACGATATGACGCTGAATCCGCATCATTCTGTTGTTCCAATACAATAGGCAATAACATAGGTTGAAATAAGGATTTCATGTATTGTTTATTCAGCTTAGATTGGGAATTTTGCGGTAATTGTGTCAAAAAACGCCACTGTCTTGGAATGGCAATGCTTTCCAGTTTGACTTTCAACTGGGCTTTTAAGGCCGCGACATACTGCGCTTTACTGCTATTTTGCAATTGCTGTCTGGCCTGCTCGGACAATACCGCAACACAGGCTAAAATCTGGCGATGTTCCCGTTCCAAAATCAGCACATGGCATTGCAGCATGTCATCCAGCTCGACAATTTTCTGTTCAATTGCATCCAGACTTAAGCGCTTTTCTTCCAGTTTGACAATCCGGTCTAAACGTCCCAACAAGCGGAATGGGCTTTTTAAATTGCCTGCTTCAACCAGTTCAACTTTATCGCCAGTGAAAATCCAGTCTGCACTAAAGGCATGATTGGTTCTGACTTGAAGTTCCTGTTGCTCAGCTGCCTGTATATCCACATTCGCAAACGGTGTCCATAAAGCCTCATCCTGTTGTCGATGCGCAATCCCGCCAGTTTCCGAACTGCCAAAGACTTCAGTAATCGGCCGGTTCACATAAGGACGTATTCCCGACTCTAATTTCCCGCCAGATGAATAAACCGTCAGGCAATCTTGCAACAGCACATCACGGGTCCAGCGTTTTAATAAGGCTGGACTGGAAATCACATAATTCTGAAGCTTTAAAGCGGTTAATTTTTGTTGAATATCCGCGACATCTTCCGGAAAAGCCAGCTGTGCCTGATAAAAGCAGCGACCGCTTGCCAGTGGCCAGAGTAACTTAAATAACAAGCCATAAATATGCTGATGACTGACCGTCGCAATCGCAATCGCCTGTTCTGGCAACTGAAAACTGGCATCCAGTCCCTGCACTTCATTGAGTAACTGACGCAAGCTACGCGGAATTTTCTTCGGTTGTCCAGTTGAACCTGAAGTATAAAAATAGAGTTGGGCCTGATTTAAAAAGGCATCATCCAGATTCAGTTCAATCGGTGGATTGGGAGAAGTAAATACAGGTTGGCGCTGTAAAAAATAAATGTTCTGTTCTGCCAGTTCTTTTTCTAAATCGCTGACCCGATTGGGAGGCAACAGCACCTGTTTTTTGGCTAAAAGTGCAGCAAATAACAGCACTAAAAATTCGTAGCTATCCGCTTCCCAGATTGCCCAGCTGTCTTGTGCCAAGGACTGAATTACTTGACTTTGCCGTATCACATCTTGCCAGAAATCCTGAAAACGAATCTGGCTTAAATCAGGCCGAATACACAGCGTTTTCAGTGAATGAAGATGATTTTGAAAATGACACAACATAATATTCTGTTTTTATTCCTGAAGTTGATTTAAGCGCTGTTGTCGCTTACGCAAGATAAATTCGCCCAGCAGTAACAGTCCCATCAGTACATAGGAAATAAAACCGTTATACAGCACCCAGATTTGCATAGAGGCAAACAGTACGGTTGCCAAGGCAATCAGGGCATTCAGCACAAAGAAAACACACCACACGATGGTGACTTTACGGGTCCAGATCACCCCGGCTTCAGGCAAGTCCGGTTCTGCCAGACGGGCAAAACGCTCAATCATGGAAGGCGGTTTAATTAAAGTCGAGGCAAAAATAGCCAGCGCCCCGACACTCATAAACACCGGATACATTTTCAGCCAGGCATGATCTTTTAAAATCAGGCTTAAGCTGCCACACAAAATCGCAAATCCGGTGAGTGGCCACAGCAAGGCATTGCCCTTACTAAACAGACGCAATAATCCCAGGATAATCAGCAAACTGCTGACCCAGACATATTGTCCATGTGCCAAACTATAGCCCACTAAAAAGGGATAGAGAATCAGTCCGATTGCCACTATCCCTTTCAAGATCAAATTCATGCAGCAGACATATTCTGAATCACAGTGACTACATCTTGCACTGTACGGACATTTTTAAAGTCTTCAGGATTTACCTGCTTACCGGTCAGTTCTTTAATTTTGACCACAAGATCAATCGCATCAATACTGTCTACATCTAAATCATTCGCCAAATTCGCATCCAGCTGAACATCTTCAGGGGTAATTTCGAACAGATCTTCCATCCATTCTCTTAATTTTTCGAGCACTTGTTCCTGAGTTAACATTACAACCTCTTACGCCTTTTGCTGTGCTTCAAGCAAAGCCACCAGGCTTTGAATTGATTTAAAATGTTGCTTGGTTTCTGCCGATTCAGCATTCAAGTGAATGTTGTAACGTTTTTTCAGCGCCAAACCAAGTTCCAAGGCATCAATGGAATCTAGACCCAAGCCTTCACCAAATAAAGGGGCTTCGGTTTCAATATCATCTATGCTGATGTCCTCAAGGGCCAGTACATCAATAATCATTTGCTTTAATTCATCAGCAAGATTGCTCATTTTTCAGATAACTCTTGGTTAAAAAATTGGTGTAATTGATGGTTCAGATGACGCACATTTTTCGGACTGACCGTGGCATCCTCTAAAAGATCATCGACTTGAATGGCATCAAGCACCTTCACATGAATATGAAACGGCTGTGAAGGAACGTGATACCATTTTTCATTTTTGGTTAAAGTTGAAGGCGTACAGCTGATCAACACCGGACGAATCGGCACATTGGCACGAATCGCAATGTTCGCCGCGCCGCGCTGAAACTCATTCAACAATTCACCTTTTGCGGTACGTGTCCCTTCAGGAAAAATTAGTAACGATGCCGCCTGATCAGTCTTTAATTTTGCAACGCAGTCCTGAATAAACTGTTCAGAACCGGCATTTAAAATATAACCGGCATTTTGCACCGGGCCTTTGGTAAACGGATTGGACCACAGCGCTTGCTTCACCACACAGTTGGCCTGTTCCATTAAACCAATCAGCACCACGACATCCACCAGAGTCGGATGGTTGGCAATCACCAGTTCCTGCTTACTGTGCTGTAATTTTTCCAGACCTTCAATGTCATAGGTCATAATTCCAAGTTTTACCATCATTTCGGTAAAGCCCTTGAAACTATGTTTAATCACTTTTTGCGTACGTTGCTGACGCAAGCTCGGATTCTGGGTCGACAGATTGACCAACGGTGCAACCAGTCCACCAATCGCCACACCACCAATGCCAAAACTGGCGAAACTAAAACCCGTTGCGCCAATACGCCATAAATAATTGGCTTTTTGCTTAATTTGAGCTGCTTTTAACATTTTTGCCATGCCTGAGTTTGAGAATATTCAAGACTCTGTTCAGATTGCTGCCAAAAGTCATAAAAGTTTTGCGCATCTAAATATTTATGGCGATGATGTGTTAATGCGTTTATATCCAGTTGCAGATTTGGCATTTCAAGGCTAATCACTGCGGACATGGCAAAACCATTAAAGGGCTGAAATTCTTTATAAATCGCAGGTAAAGCTTCATCGTAATACACCACCAGCACTCGTGCATTGGGTCGTGCTGTGGTTTTTAGCCAAGCATAAGCTTCAATCAGGGCTTCACTCCACGATGCTGCCAGACTGGTCGAAGGCGTTGCATCCTGACATAAAATCGAATATAAGCCAGCAATCGCATTATGCACCGAGGTTGAAAATTGCGTCGGTGACGGAGTTTGATCTTGCAGCACATCGGCCAGAATTTTTAAGGTCTTATGTTCATCACCATATTGGGATGCCCAGACAATATAATCTACTGATTCTGAATTCAGCGATTGAATTGCGCTATTTAAAGCAAGTTTTGCAATTGCAGACAGTCGTCTACGCTGCATTGCAGGAATCTGTTCTAGGGCAGGCACGGTTTCATCGGCACAACTCATATATAGTTGTGATACATTTATTTGAATCATTGCCGAAATTTTCCATACCCTAAAATGTAGTTTAGCTCGAGGCTATTTTATTCGCGGGATTATAGCATTTGTCATAAAAATTACACAAAAAAATATCCTGTATACTTTCAACAACATAATGGTATTACTTTGATTTAATTATATATTTCAAGTCTAACTCGTACAGTCATTTGTGTTTGCATAAAAAAACCAGCAACAGAAGTTGCTGGTTTTTCATTAAAAACTTAAATGTTAGGTTTAATTGCCTTGCACCAAACGGCGTGCGCTAATAATTCCCGGTTGCTGCTCTAAACGTGCCAGTAAACGGGATAACTGGGCCAAACCTTTTACCTCAATTAACAGTTTCATATTGGCAATACCATCCGTTTCTGAAATGGTATTGACCTGACGAATGTTAATTTGATCGGAAAAAATCACCTGGGTTAAGTCTTTCAGCAGACCACGGCGGTCGTAGGCTTCCACCACAATCTGTACACTTTGACCCCTAGTCGGTTGCATTTCCCAATCGGCTTCAACCGCACGCTCCGGTTCCTGAGAAATCATTCGGATATAATCAGGACAAGCAACTTTATGGATGCTTACCCCCCGGTTCAGGGTGATATATCCACCAATTGATTCACCATGCACTGGTTGGCAGCATTGCGCAATATGCAGTTCTACATTGTCTAAACCGTCAATCAAAATCCCATGGGCAGACAAGGTATGACTGGCACGCGGATTTAAGGTCGGCTTGAGTACCAGTTCAGGTTCATCCTGACCGATGTGCATATGGCGGTTGACCTGATTAATCAAGGCATGCAGGCTAATATCGCCATTCACCAGACCAATCAGAATGTCTTCACCCAGTTTGACATTGAAGTGATTGCAATAGTCACTCAAATCAATACTTTTTGGATGAATCGCCAAACGTAAAAGTTCTTTATTCAGAATTTCACGGCCCACTTCCAGGTTTTTACTGCGGTCTTGTTGTCTAAACCAATGCCGCAATTTATCACGTGCACGAGAAGTCTTGATATAACCTAGCGAGTTTACTAACCAGTCGCGATTCGGCTCACGATCTTTCTTGGTTAAAATTTCAACCTGTTCACCGGTTTTTAGGGTATAGGTTAAAGGTACATAGCGCTGATTGACCCGCGCCGCATAACATTTATTCCCGACCTCGGTATGGACATGATAGGCAAAATCCAAGACAGTTGAACCACGGGGCAATTCTTTAATATCCCCATCACGGCTAAACACATAGATTTTTTCAAAGCCTTCAAAATCTTGAATCTGCTCAAAATTTTCGGTGTCGTCATCAGACTTGTGTGCACTGGCATCATTACGTTCTTGATAATGTTCCAGCACGGCACGTAATGAATGTAAACGGTGATTGAAAGAATGGTCGGTGTTTTTGCCGCCTTCTTTGTAATTAAAGTGCGAACACACCCCCAGCTCTGCCTCGTTATGCATATCCTTGGTACGGATTTGCACTTCAAGCGATTTGTTTTCCGCAATCACTGCCGTATGTAATGAGCGATAGCCATTGGCTTTAGGATTGGTAATATAATCATCAAATTGATGCGGAATATGACGCCAGATTTGATGCACAATCCCCAATGAGTGATAACACTCGGGTACATTTTTAACCAAGACTCGAACTGCCCGAATATCATAAAGCTGATCAAAACTCAGGTTTTTACTTTTCATTTTTCGATAAATCGAATAAATGTGTTTTACCCGCCCATTGATGTCGGCTTCAATATTGTAACTGGCCAATTCATTTTTCAGTTTATCGATGACAAACTGAATATATTGCTCACGCTCTAAACGTTTTTCATTCAGCAATGAGGCGATTTCTTTATAGCGTTCTGGCGCTAAATAACGAAATGCCAAATCTTCAAGTTCCCACTTGAGCTGCGCAATGCCTAAACGGTGAGCCAAAGGTGAGTAAATGGTCAGAATTTCTCGTGCAACACGTTCCTGACGCTCGCGTGAAGCTTTGGTCAATTCCCGCAAGGCATAGGTACGCTCTGCAAGTTTAATCAAGACCACACGCACATCTTCGGTCACGGAAATCAGCATTTTATAAATGCCGCTTAAATGTTCTCTCTGGTTGTTATTAAAATGATCTTCAAGGCGTTTATTTTTTTCAATCAGTTCGGAAAGCTTACCCATTGCCAGCGTTCCTTGAACCAGACTATGGACTTGCTCGCCAAAATGTTCACGAACTTCCTCCAGCGTCATGACGCCTTCACGCACACTTCGGTACAACATCGCTGCGGATAAAGTATCTTCATCCACATGTAAATGCGCCAAAATATCCGCCATCTCAATACCGGTATAAAAGGTATTAGAGCGATGATTAACCGTGGTTTGCAACTCTTTCTGTAAAGTTAAATGGGCAACTTGTTCGAGTTGTTTAAGCGCTGCGTCATCTAATATGCCACGAACACGATCCAGCCATTCTGCCAAATCGTGTCGAGCTTGTTCGGCATGCTCTACAGTCGCTTCCTCGGACAACTCATTGAGACGTCCGGGAAGTTGCTCACGTACTGTGACCATACCCTTCTCCTACCTCTTTACTTATCATATGCTAAATCGTTTATTTCTTTGTCTTTTTCGAATAAGGCAATAGATTCAACATGTCCAGTGTGAGTAAACATATCCATTACCCCAGCCTTTTTTAATCGATAGCCATGTTTCGCCAACACACCGGCATCGCGTGCCAGTGTTGCAGGATTACATGACACATAAACGATTCTTTTTGCACCAAACTTGGGTACATAATGCATTACTTCCTCGGCACCAGAGCGCGGCGGATCAATCAATAATGCATCAAATCCCTGATTTGCCCAAGAATGATGCGAAAAATCTTTTGTTAAATCTTGTGAGTAAAACCGAACCTGAGTCATCGCATTGTTTTTAGCATTTTCTGTACCGCGTTGAACCATTTCTTCACTTCCTTCAACAGCCACCACTTGTCCGGTTTCACCGACACAACGAGCCAGGGGTAAGGAAAAATTACCCAGACCACAAAACAGGTCCAGAACACGCTCACCTTGCTGCAACTGAAGCAAATCACATGCCAGCTTTACCATTTGCGGATTAATCGTTGAATTTACCTGAGTAAAATCAAGCGGATTAAAAGCAAAATTGACCTTGAACTCATCCAGCGCATAATGCAAACGCATTGCAGCAGCAGGATCATCCACGCGGTGTAAACTGTCACTTCCCGCAGATTGTAAATATAACTGCCACTGTTTCTTTAACGTAAACTGTTTTAATTGGTTGACATCATCGACCGATAATTTTTCAGTATGACGAACTACGAGTGCAATATCTTCATCACCCATGGCCAATTCTACATGACCAATGGCTGCTTTGGCCTTTAGACTTTCGAGTAACTCTCTCAAGGCGCTAATAGAACCAAACTCACGATCCAGCACCAGACAGCGGTCAATCGAAATCAGTTTATTACTTTGGCGTTCCCGAAAACCCACCACCAGTTTGTCTTGATTTGGAAGATAGCGTACACCAATGCGGGCTTTACGTCGGTAGTCTTCACGTTGCGAACGTAATGGTTCCAGCCATTGTTCAGGCTGAAGTCCGGCAAAATGTTCTAAATGTGATTTCAATACGTCCTGTTTTAAGCGAATTTGTTCATCTTGCTGAATATGCTGCATATTACAGCCACCACACACGGTAAAATGTGGGCATTTCGCTTCAATACGGGTTGCAGCAGGCGTACTTAACAGCTCGATACTGTCTGCTTCTTCTAAACGTTTAGCCACATGAGTAATCTGCGCTTTAACGGTCTCGCCCGGCAAGGCATAACTGATAAATACTTTTTTACCTTGCTTGTCACTTGGGTGATCAGGATGTGTTCCATAGTGCGCTATCCCCCGTCCTTCATGTGAAAGTGACTCAACCTTAAAAGTATAAACGGGCTGTTGAGCTGGACGTGGTTTGGTTCTATGTTTCATGAATACCTAGAGTGTGGGAGAGAAGAAATCTGCAGCTGTAAATTCAGTACGTTGTGAGGTTTCACACCATACCGCTAAAAACTCTGCATGTTGCGGTTGGGTAGATAAAAACTGGATGGTGCCCTGAACTGCATCACGATAATCATTGAGTAAAAGCTGACCTTTTAACAATGACCAGCGCAGGTAAATCAGCCAGGTATTCAGCACGTCACCTTCGCAATAGCTGGTGAGTTTTAGCCATTCTTGCTGACGTACATATTCAGGCACATGATAGGCTCCATCACCACGCTTGCCCGGATAACCCAGCAAATGTGCCACATCATCTAACTTTTGAAATTGACGACCATTGAACATCGCAATCACATCCATTAAGTCGACATGACGATGGTGATAACGATTTTGGTAATTATTATAACGCTTTTGCTGATTAATTTCGCCCTGATCGAATAAAGCGGGCGCAGACAAGCCATGATACATGGCTCGAAACAGGATCACCGGCAAATCAAATTGTGAACCATTCCAGCTGACTAAGGTCGGATGACGCTTGTCAAAAATCGAGAGAAATTTCTTTAAAATTTCCGCTTCAGTGTGCTGCTCCCGGCTAAACGAGAACATTTTCATGCCCCCTTGCTCATCGAGCCATAAGCCTGAAATACAGACAATTTCATGCAAGGCCAGGCGCTGGAAGTCCATGCCTGATTCTTGGCGACGCAATTTAATCAACGCCTGTTCCAGATCTGCTTCTGGCAAATCCAGACCATACAAATGCGCTCCCGATTTTAAATCGGTCAGGGTTTCTATATCGAAAACTAAAACGGGTAAGCGCATTTTAACTCACAAAAATTGCAGATTTATTCTGGGTCTTGTACAGAAAACAAACCGGTAGAAAGATAACGGTCACCACGGTCACAGATAATACACACAATCACCGCACCCGGGTTTTCTTGTGCCAATTGAATAGAGGCCCAAACTGCACCGCCCGAAGAAGTACCGGCACTGATACCTTCTTTGCGCGCCAATTGACGTGCGGTTTTTTCCGCTTCAATTTGCGGAATATCCATAATGCGGTCAACGCGTTTAGGGTCAAAAATAGTTGGAAGATATTCTTGTGGCCAACGACGGATACCTGCAATATTTGAACCTTCAGAAGGTTGCAAGCCGACAATCTGAATATCAGGATTTTGTTCTTTTAGGTATTTGGAAATCCCCATAATCGTACCTGTGGTTCCCATGGAACTGACGAAATGGGTAATTTTACCGCCGGTTTGCTGCCAGATTTCCGGACCGGTAGTGAGGTAATGGGCTTCGACGTTGTCGGGGTTGCCAAACTGGTTCAAGACCAGTCCTTTGCCTTCTTTTTCCATTTGCAGCGCCATATCACGCGCTTCTTCCATGCTTGAAGATTCAATCAGTTCTGCACCATAAGCACGCATCGCATCTTTACGTTCCTGACTTGAACCTGCCGGCATAATCAGTTTCATTTTATAGCCACGCATGGCAGCAA
This sequence comes from Acinetobacter sp., assembly GCA_050285325.1. Lineage (GTDB taxonomy): Bacteria > Pseudomonadota > Gammaproteobacteria > Pseudomonadales > Moraxellaceae > Acinetobacter. The sequence continues at coordinate 9,646 of JBLZXS010000097.1, read as the reverse complement.
CCATGGCCAAGGCAATCCCCGTATTTCCGCTTGTCGCTTCAATTAACGTATCGCCCGGTTTAATTTGACCGCGTTTTTCAGCCTGCATAATCATGTTATATGCTGGACGGTCTTTTACCGAACCTGCAGGATTATTTCCTTCAAGTTTAGCCAATACTGTTGCTTGAGTGTGACTTGCTAGACGTTGCAAACGTACCAGAGGCGTTTTACCTACGTAGTGGTCTAACAAAAATTCGTCTGCTTGAAAATCAGGGGTGGTATTACTCATTATTTGTACCTATATCGAGGTGCGCCTATTGTATGAAAAAATGCTCCTCGCTGCACCCATTTAGCAGGCTTTTTATTGAAAGTGATTAAAGCACAATCGATTTTTTATAAAGCATGCTAAACTGCGCTGCATAGGAAATAAACTGCTTTAACCATGTCAAATATCAATAAAAAGTTATTTAAACGTCTACACTTAAATCATGCTTATGGACAACTGATTGCTCTGATTTTTGTGCCGATTATGATTTTGGCATGTGTGGGAGCCTTGCTGGTTTTATCCGAAACATCCAATGCCTCGCGTGCACAACAACGTCAAATGGCGATTGCCATTGTGACCCGTTATCAGCTTACCTCGGAAGCTGCCATCGACTTACTGAGTCGCTATCCCTGGCAGTATGATCAGGCACGTAATGCCATGCAGGTCATGCTGAATGAAAAACATTTAATTCGAGCCGCCATTATTGATCAGAAAGGTCGCAACCGCTTAAGTATCGGTTTTCAGGATCAGGAACCTTGGCCAGCAATCGACTCCAAAGCTTCTTTTGTCGGCCCGATTCTGCATAATGAAAACAACATTTATGCGCTTAGGATTAATGAACATTCTGAAACACCGGGAAGACTGGTAATTGAGCTGGATAACCAGCCTTTGGAAATTGCCCGTTATCGGGTCATGATCGTGTTGACTGCGACCGGCTTACTGACTCTATTATTGCTGCTATTGTGCCTGAATTTTTATTCACGGCGCTGGATTGCGCCGATGTACGAGATCCGGATGCAATTGCAGCGTTTAAATGCCGATACGCTTGATCAGCACATGGTGATTAACAGTACCGGTGAGTTACGTTTGCTCCAGCGCGACATTGCCAATGTGGTCAAACGCCTGCACTTTAGCTTTTTGGAACTGAAAGAACACACCGAACAAACTGAGGATGACTTACGTCGTACCTTAGATACTTTAGAAGTGCAAAACATTACCTATCGCCAGGCACGTGACCAGGCAATTTCAGCCAACCAGTCCAAATCGGTCTTCTTGGCCAATATCAGCCATGAATTGCGTACTCCGCTGAACAGTATTGATGGCTTTATTCATTTATTGCTACGCCAAGGAAACTTGAGCAATGAGCAAAACCTGTATTTGCAAACCATTCGTAAATCTTCGGCCCATCTTCTGGCTTTGATTAACGATGTACTGGATTTCTCGAAAATTGATGCCGGCAAACTGGAACTGGAAACCGCACCGTTTGATCTGGAAGAAGCCATTTTTGATGTCATGGATATGCTTTCTCCTCTGGCTGCTCAAAAGCATATCGATATGGCGTTTTATTATGCCGACGATGTACCGACACAGGTTATTGGCGATGCCTTACGCTTTAAGCAGATTCTGACCAACCTGATTTCCAATGCGATTAAATTTACCCCCGATGGTGAAATTATCGTCCGCGCCCGGATAGAACATGATGATATTGGTCAATGTCTACTGCACTTTAGCGTGCAAGACAGCGGTATTGGTTTAAGCGGGACAGACCGTAAAAAACTGTTTGAATCCTTTTCGCAAGGCGATGCTTCAGTAACCCGTCAGTTTGGTGGCACAGGCCTCGGCTTGGCGATTTCCAAACAGCTGGTGCATTTAATGCAAGGTCAAATTGGCTTTGAAGATAATCAGGAACGTGCACCGACGGAAAAAGGCTCCACCTTCTGGTTTACCGCCATGTTTGCGGTAAATGACGAGATTGAAATCGTTCATCCACACTTCAATAACATGCAGGTAGTGTCTTATTTGGCTCATCCTGCGACTGCCAATATTTTACGCCATTATCTTGAAAATTATGATGTGCATCATGTCGAAACCAGCTCGATTCTGGATTTATTCAGTCAGCTGAATCAATTCCCCCAAAGCGATGAAAATACCTGGTTGATCGTGGATCATAGTGGCGATGGCGAAGCCTTGCTGAAAGAAATTCGCAACCGCTATCATGGCAACATTGCAGTTTACGGTTATCAGATGTCACTTGATCCGAACATGTTGAATGAGTACCGCGCCCGTCCCCTGTATCAGCCTTTAAGTCGCAGTGCATTAATCCAGCTGTTAAGCAATCAGCCGATTTTCGATCAGGAAGTGCATGAAGAATTTAATGGACAAGGTCTGCATGTTTTGGCCGTTGATGATCACTTACCGAACCTGATTGTTTTAGAAGCACTCCTGGCTGAACTGAATGTCAAGACCACCAAGGCTTTAAGTGGTCAAGAAGCACTGGAAATCATTCAGGATCGGATTGAAAAAGATCTGCCTGCATTTGATGTGGTGTTTATGGATATTCAGATGCCGGTGATGTCCGGAGTAGATACGACCCGTGCCATCCGTTCCCTAGAATCCACTTTAGAAAACCATAAACGCCTGCCGATTATTGCCCTGACGGCGCATGCATTGGCAGATGAGAAACAAAAGCTGTTGCAGGTGGGCATGGATGACTACGTCACCAAACCGATTCAAATGGATCAGATTATTCAAATTTTGACCCAATTGACTTCAGAAACGTTTAAAAAAACCAAACCGGTTGATAAAGCCATCCTGATTGAAGCCCTTGATCCGAATATTTTAGACTGGCAACAAAGCTTGCAACTGGCAGCCAATAAAGAAGATCTAGCGATTGATCTGCTTAAAATGTTGGTCGAAAGTTTCACAACAGAACTCGCCGAAATGCAGCAATTGATTGAAATGGAAGATTTCCCACAACTGGAACATGTGCTGCATCGTTTATATGGTGCAACCCGCTATGTCGGTGCACCTACCTTACAAGAAGCAACCGGTGGATTTGAGCAATTTGTTTCCTCTTTACGCAAAGAACGTCGTAAAGCCGACGACACTTTTATTCAGGAAACCCTGAAACGTTTTGATGAATTACAGTCAGTGATTCAGCAAGTTGAACAGGCATCGCAGCAAATTTTAAACAAACAAAATACTTAAATGGTCTTATTCGAATTTTGACAGTAGCGTCCATCATTAGATGTGACTCTGCTGTCATGTATCGTGGCATGTATCAGAGAAATGCCCGTGTTATGCTCAAAACAATGGAAAATAATACAGGTCTATACCCATGGCGTTACTTCGCATAGAAAAAAATAATGGCATCGCAACCGTTTCTTTAAACCGTCCAGAAAAGCGCAATGCCATGAGCTTTGCTTTGTTACGCGAACTAGTCAATGCAGCCAATCAAATTAAAAAAGACCGCTCGATTCGCTGTGTCATTTTAACCGGTGAAGCCCATGTGTTTAGCGCCGGGATTGACCTTGCCGATTTAAATGCACCGAAAAATACCGCTTACGCCGCATGGGAACTGATTAAACCGGGACAAAGTCTATTCCAGAAAGCTTTTCTGATTTGGCAGGAACTGCCTGTTCCTGTGATTGCTGCGATTGAAGGTTATTGCCTAGGTGCTGGGATGCAATTGGCACTGGCTGCAGATATTCGGATTGCCCATCCAGACACAAAAATGTCAATTATGGAAAGCCGCTGGGGACTGGTTCCGGACATGGGACTGACCCGATCAATCAAAGGCATTATTAATGTCGACCTTGCTAAAGAGTTGACCTTGACTGGACGTATTTTCGATGCCAATTATGCCAAAGACATTGGTCTGGTGACACATTTAGATGAATCGCCAATCAGCAAAGCTCAAGCGATTGCAGAAGAAATGTTACAACGCTCCCCGGATGCACTCACTGCCGCCAAACGCGTACTCGATGCGATGGAACATGCACCAACAAAATCTTTACGCCTGGAGAAAATCTGGCAATTAAAATAACTGTTGGGTAAAAACAGTAAATTGGCCCGTAAAAAAGACAAGAACCCTGAAGTTCAGTTTTTACCGCGTCAATATAAGTAAAATATCTAGATAACAGGATTTTGCAGAGAAAAACATATGAGTTTTGATCGTAATACAAAAATTGCATTCTTGGGCATGGGACTGATGGGCAGCCATATGGCAACCCGACTGATTCAAGCCGGTTTTGAAGTCGCTGTCTGGAACCGCACAGCATCCGCCTGTGATGCACTGATTGACATGGGTGCAACGGCCTTAGAACTGCAAGACATTGCAGAATACCCTGTTATTTTGACCTGTCTGGCAGATGATGCCGCAGTACAGGCAGTCTATGATCAGATTCAGAACCAATTAGCTGCTGATCAAGTGATTGTAGATTTCTCTAGTCTTTCCGTAGATCAAACCAAAATCTTGGCAGCACAAGCGAAAACCCGACAAGTTCAATGGATTGACTCCCCGGTATCGGGTGGAACAGCGGGTGCTGACCAGGGAACCTTGGTGATTTTTGCCGGTGGTGACCTGCAAACCATCCAGAATTTATCGCTGATTTATAATGTGCTTTCACAACGTGTCACCCGTATGGGTGAAACTGGCACCGGGCAAGCGACCAAAATTTGCAACCAACTGATTGTGGCAGCCAACAGTACACTGATTGCCGAAGCAGTGGCTTTAGCCGCTCACGCCGGTGTCGATACCACTTTACTCGCCCCTGCGCTTGCCGGTGGTTTTGCCGACTCAAAGCCTTTCCAGATTTTAACTCCACGTATGGCGACGCATACTTTTGAACCGGTGCAATGGAAAGTTCAAACCCTGTCCAAAGACTTAAATAATGCAGTGCTGCTGGCTGAACAATTCAGTTTAGATATTCCTGTTGCAAAACAAGCCTTATCACAATTGAAAACCCACCAGAATAAAGGCTATGCTGAGGCTGATCTTGCCACTGTGATTCAACAGGTTGAATCTTAAGCATCTCATTTTCTAAAGCGCAAGGAGTAAAGGCATGATTAAGCTAGCGGTAAATTTATCGATGATTTTTACTGAAGTGCCGCTGATTGAGCGCTTTGCTCTGGCTCAGGCACAGGGGTTTAAGCATGTTGAAATTCAGTTTCCCTATGAGCTCAGCATTGAGGAAATTCAAACCCAGCTGACCCTTCATGGCCTCACTCTTTGCCTGATTAATGTACCTGCGGGTGATTTAATGCAAGGTGGCAATGGTCTTGCAGGCATACCCGGAATGGAGCTTGAATTTCATCGCGGCCTAGAACAAGCCATTCAATATGCCAAAGCGTTGAATATACCGAGTGTCAACATTTTGGCTGGCAAACAACCATTTGATGCAGACCTGTTGCCTTGTTTAAATACATTAGCGAAAAATTTGAAACTTGCCTGTTCAATGCTGTCCGACCATCAGATTCAACCGCTGTTTGAAATGGTAAATGGCACTGATATGCCGCGCTTTCTGGTTCAGAATATTGCTCAGGCACAAGAAATACTGGAAGCTGTGCAGCACCCTGCGCTGAAAATGCAATTTGACTGCTATCACATGGCAATGATGGGCGAACAGGTATTTGAAGAATTAAAAGAAAATATTCAGGATATTGGTCATATTCAATTTGCGGACTGTCCCGGACGTCACGAACCAGATACTGCGCAGATCAATTTTGCAGAAATTTTTCAATGGCTTAATCAAAGTAGCTATGCAGGCTATACTGCGGCTGAATATCGACCACAAGCACATTCCAAGCATTCATTTGCATGGAAAGATAAATATTTTGCAAAACATCCGCAAAGTTAAATTATGAACAGAATTGAAATTCGGCACTAAAACCGCTATATTACACGATGAGTTATTGTCCGGAAATAAAACCCTTTATGAATTTAGAACCATCGCCCAGCGCTTCTAATTCTCTCGATTACACAATGAATTCTCAAGCTAAAGATGTACAAGCTTGCTTAAAAGTTGTACATGAAGCCCTATTAGATGTAAAAGCAAAAGACATTCTTGAACTTAATGTTGGCGCGATTAGCAATGTAGCAGACTACATGGTCATTGCCAGCGGTACATCAACCCGTCACATTAAAGCCCTCGCAGATAATGTTGCTGAAGAAGCACGTAAAGCGGGTTTCCGCCCTCTCGGCGTTGAAGGCGAACGTGATGCTGAATGGATCTTAATCGATCTCGGTTTTGTGGTTGTACATGTTATGCTTCCAACAGCGCGTAAATTTTACGATCTTGAAAGCTTATGGCGTGCGACTCCAGAATCTGCTTAAAGCAAGAAAAAGCGACCTTCAGGTCGCTTTTTTTTATTTAAGTGGTTATTTTTAGATTCAGCCCCGACAGAGGACTAAATCTTTACCCTTTTAAGATCAATAATATTTATAACAATTGATGCAAATCTACATCAGGATATTTGGTCTTGATGTTCATTTTTACTCGTGCATAAACTTGATCTGCTTTCACTGGCCCATAGAACTCGCAGTAACATTCATAAATTGCAGTAATGACTTGGGCATAGCTGGTCAGCGGTAAAAACTCTACAAAAGCAGCCTCGTTAATTTTTGCTGAAGTTACTATGGCTAAGCCCATCGTCTGCAGTTGTTTTTTTACCTCATCATTAAAATCATCAAGATCCGTTTCTGCAACAGTCAGCACCACCCCATCAATCAAATCAGAAAAAGCATCTGAAATATTGATGGAAATCAGCGCTTCTTTTCCTGCTTTGGGTCTGGTCTCTAATAAAACGTGCTTTTCAGCAGCCGACATTTCACATAAAACCTGCTTAAGCATATCCTTGCGATAAAAGCGCAATTCATCGGTATTACAAATTTCACTTAAAAAGCGATTGAGTACAAAAGAAGGCTTGTCGCCATATTCCTGTTCCCAGTAATTCAGCACCCTTTCCAGCACCGTACCTTGCATATAGGGACTTAAGCCACGTTCAATCGCCTGTTTCTTTTGCATCACACTGAGTAATTCATTTGGCATGGCTAAACTCCTCCTTAGTGGCGTTTGGTAATATCATCTGTTTCAAAAGTCACATCACGCTGAAATTCGGGATAGGACAATTCCGCATGTTCGGTGTAATCCAGGCCACGTTGCTCATGTTGGGTACTTACACGCAAGCCACCCAAAATTTTGTCCAATACTTTAAATACGATTAATGCAATTCCAAAGCCCCAGCCAAATGCAGCAAGTACGCCTAAAACCTGAACTGAAATAATTTGTGAATTAAACATATCGGCTTCAAAAACAAGCCAGCAGCCACGGTTCCCCATGCTCCACAAAAACCATGCACAGTGACCGCATCGACCACATCATCGAGTTTCAATTTTTCCATTAAAGTCGGCAAGGTGCTCACCAGTAAACCTGCAATTGCACCGGTAAAGATTGCAAAAAGTGGTGACATGGTTGCACAACCTGCGGTAATTCCGACCAATCCGCCCAATGATGTATTAATAGTCATCTTCATTAGGATCGCTTTGCCACGAATTAAGGCATAGAGCATATAAGCAACTGCTCCAGCACAGGCTGCCAAATGGGTATTCAAGGCAATTCGACCAATACTGACATTGGCATTCACTGTGGATGCCGCATTAAAACCAAACCATGCCAGCCATAGAATAAAACCACCTAAGGCAACCAAAGGTAGATTATGTCCTGCCAGATGGTGAATTTGTCCATTGCGTCCAAAACGTCCTAAACGAGGACCTAATGCAATAATGCCTGCTAAGGCTACCCAGCCACCGATTGAATGCACCACCGTGGAACCGGCAAAGTCGATAAAGCCCAATGCTTTCAACCAGCCCGAACCCTCAAAGATACTGCCCCATGCCCAGCTGCCAAACACCGGGTAAATTAATCCGCTGACTACCGCTGCACTGACCACATAAGCCACAAAGTGAATCCGTTCAGCCATGGCACCACTCGCGATGGTCGTCGCTGTGGCAGCAAACATCATTTGGAAGAACAATAAATTCCAATGCCAATCATCCATGACATTGGGTGCAAAGTGACTGGTCCCAATCCAGCCTGAAGCGTTGACTCCAAACATTAAACCGAAACCGATCAACCAGAAGACCAGTCCCCCAAGACAAGCATCCATATAGTTTTTCATGAGTACATTGACGGTATTCTTACTGCGTACAGAGCCACTTTCCACCATTGCAAAACCGGCTTGCATAAAGAACACCAGAATCCCGCCCATCACCACCCATACACTATCGAGTGACAAACGTATTTCTTGAATATTGGCCGTATTTGTCACACCTTCACTGGCAAGTGCAGGTAATGAACATACGCATAACAGCAACACTAGATACTTTATTATTTTCATGAACAGTCCCCCTAAAACCTGTTCACGAAATAGCAAAAGAAATGCCAAATTTAAGGGATTTATTTTTTTATTTTAAAATGTTAGTAAATATGCATCTCTTAAAGCTGTTTTAGTTTCTTTATAAGAAACCCAATTAAATCCGTGTTTAAATCAAAAAATAAAAATAGAGATTTAACTGCTATGTTATGACGCATTTTAGCTATGTCTTTATGCAATAGCGCACCAAATAGGATGAAAAGTTAACCGATTTCTAAAGAAGTCTCTCATTATTCTCATTTACTTTATAGCTTTAAAAATTCTCCATTTAAAAAATAAAAAACCACCCGAAGGTGGTTTTAATCTCGCTCAATCCCTCTTGATGAAAGAGGGACTTTTCAAGCGTGTATTTAGTGTCCGCCGCCATTAATGGCTTTGGTCATATCTTCTACCACTTTCTTGGCATCACCGAAGATCATCATGGTCTTCTCGTTATAGAACAAGTCATTGTCCAGACCTGCATAACCTGTTGCCATAGAACGCTTGATCACCATGATGGTACGCGCTTTATGCGCTTCCAAAATCGGCATACCGTAGATTGGTGAAGTTGGATCATCTTTTGCCGCAGGGTTAACCACGTCATTCGCACCAATTACCAGAACCACATCCGTTGCAGGGAAATCTGTATTGATTTCGTCCATCTCCAGAATGTCGTCATACGCTACATCAGCTTCTGCAAGCAAGACGTTCATGTGACCCGGCATACGACCCGCTACCGGATGAATCGCGAAACGGACTTTCACGCCTTGTTCTTTCAGGATTTCACACAGTTCTTTTACTGCATTCTGTGCACGACCTTGCGCCATACCATAACCCGGAACAATCACCACGCTGTCCGCATTTGACATCAAGAAGCCGGCATCATCTGCTGAACCTGAACGATGGTTACGCTGAACTTTTTCACCATTATCTGTTGCTGCAACTGCTGTACCGCCCATCGCACCACCAAACAAAACATTGATGATCGAACGGTTCATCGCTTTACACATAATGTAAGACAGAATCGCACCTGATGAACCCACCAGCGAGCCAGCAACAATCAACATGTTGTTTTCAAGCGTGAAACCAATACCTGCTGCTGCCCAACCCGAGAACGAGTTCAAAAGCGATACCACAACCGGCATATCACCGCCACCGACTGGTGCAATCCATACCCAACCAAATACCAGCGCCAGCGCTGTCATTGCC
>JBLZXS010000096.1:0-7853 GCA_050285325.1 Acinetobacter sp. | reverse complement strand
GTGAGTAAATGGTACGATAAATTTCAGGTACTCACAGATTGCAGCACGCAAATTCGCCAAGGTGAAGTTGTGGTGGTTTGTGGTCCTTCTGGTTCGGGGAAATCCACCTTAATTAAAACGGTGAATGGTCTAGAAGCCTTCCAGCAAGGCAATATCACGGTCGATGGCATTTCGATTAAAGACCCGAAAACCAATTTAAACCTATTGCGCAGTCGCGTCGGTATGGTATTTCAGCATTTTGAACTGTTCCCTCATTTAACCATTACTGAAAATCTAACCATTGCCCAGATTAAAGTTTTGGGACGTTCTGAAGCAGAAGCCAAGAAAAAAGGCTTGGCGTATCTAGATCGGGTTGGACTGAGTGCTCAGGCGGATAAATTCCCTGCACAACTTTCCGGTGGACAACAGCAGCGTGTTGCAATTGCCCGTGCCTTAAGCATGGACCCGATTGCCATGCTGTTTGATGAACCGACTTCCGCACTAGATCCTGAAATGATTACCGAAGTTTTAGACGTGATGGTGGGACTAGCCAAAGAAGGTATGACCATGATGTGTGTGACGCATGAAATGGGTTTTGCGCGTCAGGTGGCGAACCGTGTGATCTTTATGGATCAGGGGAAAATTGTAGAAGATTGTACTAAAGATGAATTCTTTAATACGCAGCGCGGCGAACGTGCTCAGCAGTTCTTGGATAAAATTTTGCATTAAGTCTGAAAGTATTTAAAAAGCAGATCATAAGATCTGCTTTTTTTATGGGGAAAAAATTATTCAAGCACCAAGCGTGCATTGGTCGGCTGTACAGGACGATTATTCGGATGTTCCAGCAAACTTGAAAATGCCTTGATTTGTTGTTTCGAAGCTTGTTGAATATCTTTAAGCACAATCCAGCGTACGCCTTCAGAACACGGTGGCGTAGTGAGCGAACCATTAAAACGATAATAATCTAATTTTTCAGGTAAGAAGGCAGCGGCTAAATCTTGATGTTTCAACTGTACCGCATTGCCTGCTTTTTTCGGCAATTCTTTCCAGAGTTTTTCCAGTTTTTTATTTTCCTGACCTTCTTCAAACATGACAGCCACTACCGCTAATTCGCCTTGTTCAGTGGCATGCACCAAATGCATTTCCATGGCAAAGCTTTTGCCTTTAATGGTATTTTCGCTTGGACTATGTAAATGAAATTGTTTGAGATGAAAGAGTTTATGATCTAATTCCAGGGTATTGCCCTCGGCAAAATTAATTTGCACAGTCCGATGATTATTAATAATCGTATCCGCTTTTGAACTGTAATTTAATTTTAAAGCCGGTAGTTTTGCCGATATGGTTTGATCAATATTAATCGGTGCTTGATTGACTCCTTCACAGGCTTGATATTCAGGCTTAATTTTGCCCCATTGTGCCGGTGCAGTCTGTTTTGCATAACCCCAGTCAAACAGTGTGCCTTCTGCTGCAAATGAATAATTAAACCCAACCAATGCCATTACCGCAAGCATACTCCGCTTCATTATTAAATCCTAAAATATAATATAAAATGAAGACTTATCTTCTAGAGTTAACACTTTGAACGCAAAACCAAAACTACCATTTCGTTATAGGTTTTGTATCCAATATCGTTTAATTATTCACCTTATTTCCTTTAAATAAATTCAGTTTCCCTTACTTCATTTTTATCTCGCTCATCTTTCATTTAGATTTTGCAAATTTCAAATTAGAGTGATTTTTTCAAAATGCACCATAATTGCTGATAAAAACAGCTAAAACTGCTTTATCAAAATGCATTGCTTACTTTATCTTTAAATTATTTTTAATATTTTAGATCAATAACATTGCCACTATTCAGTGCCAAGAGAAAAAGCCGAAAAAATAGACAAAATAACAAGTTCTAAATTTAATTTAGTAATCATATATTTATATATACTTTAATTTAAATCTTTTGCCTTAAATTGGTGCATGAAATACATCTAAAAATCATACTTTGCTTTATATCGAGTCTTAAGCATTTTTTTGCATGAATTATCAATATTTCCCTTTTTCAAAGCTCTTCCTCAATTCCTAAGCCTCGATATACTGATCTTCTTTTTGTGAAAAACAGCACTAAAATGGGGCTAAAATATGCAAAATATAGATTTACTCTTTCTCCTTCTTGGTGCGGTTTTAGTTTTAGCCATGCATGCAGGTTTTGCATTTTTGGAGCTGGGCACAGTACGACACAAAAACCAGGTCAATGCACTCAGCAAAATTCTGACTGATTTCTCCATTTCAGCCATCGCCTACTTTTTTGTTGGCTATTACATTGCTTATGGACAACATTTTTTCCATATTGGCGCAACCTTAGCTGCGGATCATGGCTATAACCTGATGCGTTGTTTCTTCCTGCTGACTTTTGCTGCGGCTATTCCTGCCATAATTTCTGGCGGTATTGCTGAACGTGCCAAAATGCGTTCCCAAGCGATTGCTACCTTATTATTGGTCGCCTTGATCTATCCTTTTTTTGAAGGCATTGCCTGGAATGGCAACTTGGGACTGCAAAAATGGTTAGCAAGCACATTTGGTGCAAGTTTCCATGACTTTGCCGGTTCTGTGGTGGTGCATGCGATGGGCGGATGGATTGCTTTAGTGGCGGTGCTTTTACTTGGTGCGCGTTATGGACGTTATAAAAAAGATGGCAGAGTGAGCGCACATCCTCCTTCTTCCATTCCGTTTCTGGCTTTAGGTTCCTGGATCTTAATCGTCGGCTGGTTTGGCTTTAACGTGATGAGCGCGCAACGTCTGGATGCCATTTCAGGTCTGGTTGCGATTAACTCACTCATGGCGATGGTCGGTGGAACACTGGCTGCCAACTTCATGGGTAAAAATGACCCGGGCTTTTTACACAATGGTCCTTTGGCAGGCTTGGTGGCCATCTGTGCAGGTTCTGATGTGGTGCATCCGGTTGGAGCGCTTATAATTGGAGCAGTTGCAGGCGTGATCTTCGTGAAACTCTTTACCTATACGCAAAATAAACTTAAAGTCGATGACGTCTTGGGTGTTTGGCCATTACACGGCGTATGTGGAACATTTGGTGGCTTGGCCGTGGGTGTTTTCGGACAACAATGGTTAGGCGGTTTAGGCAATGTTTCCATGATTTCCCAAATCATTGGGACACTCCTGGCAATCTCGATTGCACTTACTGGCGGCTTTCTGGTTTACGGTGCACTCAAAATCACCATGGGCATCCGTTTATCCCAAGAAGATGAATTTCGGGGTGCAGACTTATCTATCCACAAAATTTCAGCCAATTCAGAAGAAACTATTTTTTAAACTGATTTTTAAACCTGATCTTTAAACCTGCTTTTAAACTTAATACGATTTTCAGCGCGACTCGAAAGAGTCGCTATTTCTAATAATAGATAAGTAACAAGGACTATTATAAATATTGCTTAATTTCAGCTAAATTTTGAATCGTATGCTTTGGCTGCTGACCTTCAACCTCATGAAACCCTTTCAACCATACAGCCTGCATGCCGGCATGGGTGGCGCCTTGTATATCATTTACTGGATGATCACCAATAAAAAGACAATGTTGCGGCTCAACAGCCAATTGACGGCTGGTATGCAGAAAAATTTCAGGATTCGGTTTACTCATCCCGACCAATTCAGAACTGACAATTTCATTAAAATAATGACTAAAACCCAAGCCTTGCAAAATGGTTAAACGCGTGGCATGTCCACCATTGGAAATGACTGCCAGTTTATAACCCTGCTGTTTTAGATCGGACAACAGATTATTCGCCCCTGGCATGGCAACAGAGGACAATCCAAATTGCTGAAACCAGAACTGAGTGAGTTCATCCAAGTCCGGCAGACTGCTCCACGTCAGTTCTTGTTGCAGCGCATATGCCACGGAAGCCGCAATACTCGGATGGGTTAACAGCTCTTTTTGGGGATAACCACCATTATCAATACGGCGAATAATCGACTGAATCTGGCTGATCTCAGCATGCGGTAATTGATGCTGATATGTACGAGCCAGATGTTGGCTATACGCCAAAATACTTTGATCACGATGGATTAAGGTATTATCCAGATCAAATAAAACAGCACGAATCGTCATATTAATACCTCACAGATCTTGTGGGCTAATGTAGCACTGAAGACCTGAATGATTATGCTGTTTCCTGAATATGCTTATCAGCATTGGGCACAAAATTATTTTGCACCCTCATCCGATTTTCTAAGAATTTAGTCCGCTATTCAGCCATCACTTAAGTCTAGATTAAGTTTTGCTTGGTGTAATCGCTGAAATAAAATCAATCGATCTTTTTTATGCACGACAAGCAACGCTTCCTCCTCTATCAAGGCTGTTTCTTGGTCATCAGTTTTTGCATGCTTTGGGTCTTCTTTCCGGTCGGTGGATCACTGGACCTTGCACTTATTCATCCTTGGGTAAGTGAATCAGGGAAATTCTTATTGCGTGATAACTGGTATTTAGCTGAACTGAATCACCGTTATGTCAAAGACCTGATTATTTTGGTCTATGCCAGTTTTTTTATTATATGGCTGGCTTCGTTCAAAGTTGAAAAATTAAAACCGCTACGCTGGACCTATGGCTATTTCTTTTGCATGGTTATTCTTTCGACTTCGATCATTGGATTGTTAAAATCTCAATCCGCCCACGCTTGCCCCTGGAATATCACGATTCCCACATCGCAAGGCTTCTTTTGGGATTTTTCAGCCACCCAAGGACATTGTTTTCCGGGTGGTCATGCATCTACAGGTTTTGCGCTTATGGCAGGCTATGCTGTGTTTCGCCAATCTGATAAAAAACGCGCCTACTTTTTTCTAATCTCGGGATGTATTTTAGGATTTGCCATGGGTTGGGCACAGATGATGCGTGGAGCACATTTTCTTAGTCATAACCTGTGGACAGCATGGATTATCTGGCTGGTTAATGTGGTTTTTTATTTTTTCAATTACAAGCATTTTTCCACTCCTTCATCTTCTCCAGAGTGATGGATTTTTTAAATTGGTCTGGTCAGCGGCAATTGCACATTCACCTGTAAACCGCCCAGACTGGCACTTGTTGAAAAAGAAATGCTGCCGCCTAACCGTTCCGTGGCTTTATCGACAATAGAAAGACCTAAGCCGCTTCCTATTTCTAAATGATGATGAATCCGATAAAAACGTTTCAAAATCTGCTGGTGTAACTCGGGGGCAATCCCCGGGCCACTATCTTCGACTTGAACCACGGCAAAACTATCTTGTTCAAATACAGAAACATTAATCACCCCTTGATTCGGCGTGTATTTAATCGCGTTATCAATCAGGTTAAATATAATCGAATGCACCGCTGATTCCTGACTATGCAATACCACATCTTCCTGACGCTCCATCCCCAAATCAATTTCTTTTTGCATGGCTAAATGGATCAACTGCTCTACGCAATTGGCTGCGACCTGATTCAGTAAAAATTGCTGTTTGCTTTCTGCCTCCAGAATTGAAGCATCCTGTTTGGCCAGATTAAGTAATTGACTGACCAGATGTTGAATGCGGATTAATCCCTTACTTAAATTTTGTAAATTGTGATCTTCTGGAAACTGTTTTAACAGGATCTGCATTTGTAAGTTTAATGCAGTAATCGGCGTGCGTAATTCATGTGCGGCATCGGCAATAAACTGTCGCTGTTCCTGTTGCGAAGATGAAATACGCTCAAATAAATGATTCATTTCCGTAATGGTCGGTACAATTTCAGCAGGATAATCATTGAGTTGTATTGCTCTTAATTCGTCTGAGTCGCGCTGTGCCAATTCAGCTTTAAAGTCATCCAGTGGCTGTAAACTTCGACTGATAATCCAGCTTAAGCCCCAAATCACAAAAGGCATAAACAACAAATAGGGAATAAACATACTGCCGGCAAGCTCGAGTGCCAAACGCTGCCGAGTCGCTTGCTGCTGGCTGACCTGAACCTGATAGTCTTTTAAAGGTAAAACATAAGTATGCCAAATGTCTTGGGTGGTTTTATGGGTGTAAAATCCTGCTTTCTGAACCGGATGTAGCAGCAAATTTATAGCATGGGTTTTATGTTCTTGACGTGCATAAGACCAGACATCCACAAACAGATCTTCTTCATGATAATGCTTGGAGGGATCAAACTGGCTTTTTACCGGTTCCGGATCATGTGCCGCGACGCGCTCTGCTAAATTTTTCATCTGCGCATCTAAAACTTCATTAATTTCTTCCAGCGCAATCCGATAAGCTGAAAAAATCAACAAGCAGCCCAAGGCAATACTAAAAACAGATATATAAATAATCAGGCGTTTTTTTAATGAATACTGTGACTGCACCAGTTAAGCCCTTAGAGTTGTCCGAGTCGATAGCCTAGCCCACGAATGGTGCGAATAAAATCTTTACCCAGTTTGGCACGTAAATGATGCACATAGACCTCAATGGTATTGCTGCTCACTTCACTATCCAGATCATATAATTTATCTTCTAAATTGGCTTTAGAAAAAATTTTGTTCGGATGACTGACCAAAGGAGTCAAAATTGCCCATTCACGATTGGAGAGATCAATATATTGCCCTTTGAACTTGGCAATATGCTGCTCGACATCCAAGACCAAATCACCATAACGTAAAATTTGCTGGTTCTCTTGAAGTGCAGATTCAGCTCCACTACGGCGTAACAAAGCGTGAATACGTGCTAATAATTCATCAAACTCATAAGGCTTAATCAAGTAGTCATCTGCACCATTGTTCAATCCGTCCACACGGTTTTGCAACTGGTCACGCGCGGAAATAATCAGCACAGGCAAAGTTGGCCACTGCTGACGCATCTGTTTCAGTACCTGCATACCGTCCATCATCGGTAAGCCCAGATCGAGTAGAACAATATCAAATTTTTCTTGTGCTAATCTCTTTAAACCATCAATGCCATTATTGACCCACTCCACATCAAATTGCTGGTATTTCAGCAACGTCATGCTGGATTCAGCAATCATAAAATCATCTTCAATCATTAATATTTTAGTCATGCTTTACTCACACTTTCTTTTTTGATTCACATTGCTGCAACATATTATTCTGTTCATCAATGACTTGGGTTTTAACATCCAGCAAACCAAGCAGACTTGGAAACAAGTTATCTTGACTCAATTCTTTGCTTTTTTGCTTGGCTAAGCAAGTGATTTGTGCAGAATTGTGTTGAGTCCATTCCGGTGAAAACCACATCAACATTGGAATATGGGTTTGTTGAGTGGGTGCAATCGCATACGGTGAACCATGTAAATATAAACCATGTTCCCCTGTCGACTCACCATGATCGGATAAATACCAGAATCCAGTTTGATGGGTGTTATTGCCTTTTAACACCTGAATAAGCGAGCTTAAAACATGGTCGGTATAGACAATCGAATTATCATAACTGTTCAATAATTCTGTGCTGCTACAGCCTTGAATCGCATTGCTATCACAGCTAGGTTTAAACGGTTGGAATTTCTCTGTTGAACGCTGGTAATAAGCCGGGCCATGACTACCCATTTGATGAAGTACAATTAAACGCGGTGTCTGGTCATTTTCAGGAATCGCTGCAAGATAAGCCTTTAAACTATCCACCAAAATTTCATCATAACAATCACCATCTTTGGCACACCATTTGTCTTTTAACTGTTGTGGAATTTGATACTGTTCCACTCGGTTACAGGTGCCTTTACAGCCTGAATTGTTGTCCATCCAGGTAACTTTATAACCTGCTCGCTGTGCAATATCGAGTAGCCCTTCGCGGTGACTGGCAAGCTGTGCATCATAATCTGAACGAGGCATACCAGAGAACATACAAGGTACTGAAACTGCTGTTGCCGTACCACATGAACTGACTTG
>JBLZXS010000095.1:0-3594 GCA_050285325.1 Acinetobacter sp. | reverse complement strand
CGCTCAACAAATTAAATCATTTATCTGAAACTCAGTTTACATTCGCTCCTGAGCTAAATTTTTAAATACCTACTTTTGAATAAAAAAACAGCTTATAAAGCTGTTTCTATAGAGCAGTGAATTATTTAACCATATTGCTTGTTTAAGTATTTGACAATATCCGCGGACTCAAACATTTTCACCCCAGTATTGGGGTCGACTAAATAAGGAACCTGAATATCACGCCCCATAATTCCAACAATCTTCTCACGCTTTCCGCCGGTTAAGGGTTGATATTTCCCGGGTTTTAAACGCAACACAGCCGGCCCCATATCTTGCCAGCGCTCCTTGGGCACGTTATGAAACTTAAAAGGCAGTTCCAGCTCAGTTAAGACACCACGTACCACACGCGTAAATGGGCTGGCTTCAAAGCCCCATAATTCTATAAGCTGTTCTGGCGCTGGACGATCAATAATTTTTTTATTCACCCAAACACCGCGTGCACCGTTAATGATGGTTCCAGCAAATGCAGCTACAGGAATTTTGGGATATTGAGTAAATTTTTTCGGTGTTTTACCAGTTCGACCATAATGTTTGAATAAATAATGAATAATGTCTTGAGACTCATACATCTGGGTACCTGAATTTTCATCAATAAAAAATGGAAATTGTTTTTTCCCACCCTTTTCTTTGACAATTTTTCGATACTTTTGCCCGCCTTTGGGACAAGGATAAACCTCATAATCCAGATTTAACAAGGTCATGACTTCACGTACACGACGGCAAAACGGTGAACCTTCAAACTCATAAAGTTTGAGTGGTTTCTCAGGCTGTTGGGGAAATGCAGTGCCACTTACCCCGCGCCCACCTTCAGTCAGTGCTGAAGCTAAAGCCTGTACAACTTTAATTTGATGATTCACCATTTTTATCCTTCTGCAATTATCGTTATAAATCGACTAATTTTTCTTTTGCAATCACAATGCCGTTATTATCTGCATAGATATAATCGCCAGAATTGATGCTTACCCCACCAAAATACAAAGTTAAATCCACTTCGCCAATGCCTTTTCGATTACTTTTTTGTGGAATTGCAGCCAATGCATGTACTCCCAGATCCAATTCCGCAATCGCATCCACATCACGGACACAGCCATAGATCACCACCCCATTCCAGTGATTCTTAACGGCTGACTCTGCAATCATATCGCCCATCAAGGCACAGCGCATGGATGCACCACCATCTACCACCAGCACTTTACCGGTACCATCAGTTGCGAGCAGTTCTTTGACACGTGAATTATCTTCAAAACACTTTACAGTCACCACCTGACCAGCAAAACTTTTGCGTGTGCCATAGCTTTTGAAGAATTTACCATCCATAGATGGTGTCACCACTTGCATGTCTTTTTCTGGATAATCATCAAGTAAATCGCACGTTACGAATGCTGCCTTAAACACTTTTTATCCCCCTAATTTGGAATTTTGTATGTGTAAATTATCATAAATTTCAAACTTTTCAGTTTGAGTTTGCGCTGCCTCGACCATAGTATGAGCTACTTGTGAGGCTGTCACTGGCTTATATTTGAATGTATCAGGAACCAAATGCGAAAATTTCTGATAGAGCTTTTGCGTCAGATCTTCCAGGGTTCTTTGTTCTTGGCGCTCACCGAGCAACAATGAAGGTCGCATGATTGAAACACATTCAAGATTTAAACTCTGGATATGCTGCTCTAGTTCACCTTTGACTTTGTTATAAAAAATTTTTGACTTAGAATTCGCGCCCATGGCACTGATCAGCAAGTAATGAGTATTGGTCGATTCAAACAAATCTGCAAAATGTGCATTGATTTCATAATCTATATTATAAAATTTTTGCTTAGACCCCGCTTTCCTCAATGTTGTCCCTAAGCAACTAAACGCGTGGCTATAGCCATTGACGTCTTCGTCATTCAGTAAAAGAAAATCGTCTAAAATGAACTGTTGTACTTTTTCCAAGCTTTTGAGCGCCAAATCTTCATGGCGGACCACCGCAGTAATTTTTTCACAGCTTTCTATGCGATTGAGTTGTTTCAGTAGTTCACGCCCTACTAAACCTGTTGCTCCAATCACAATTGCACTTTTAATTGATTTAGTCATTTTTTAAGCAATCTCTATAGGTTATTACTAATCTAACGGTTTCTTTATACTTTTTATGCATCTAAAATGTTGTCAAATCAAGTCAAGACTTGACTTAGCGTCATAGTTTAATCACAATATGGCACTTGTTTACGGGCTGGTGATAATTCTTCTGATGAAGGTTTTCAGTTGCAATTTCAGCCCGCCCAGACCAATCTATTTCAAGGAGTGCACGAGTGGCAAACTCTGCTCAAGCTAAAAAACGTGCTCGTCAAAACGTTAAAGCACGCAAACACAACGCTAGCTTACGTTCTATGGTTCGTACTTATCTTAAACGTACAGTAGCTGCGATCGCTGCTGGTGATTATGCTGCTGCTTCAGAAGCATACAAAACTGCGGTACCTGTAATTGACCGTATGGCTGATAAAGGCATCATCCATAAAAACAAAGCTGCTCGTCATAAGAGCCGTTTGAATGCACAAGTTAAAGCTTTGGCTAACTAAGTTGTTGCATTGAAAAAAGCCCGTTAAGGGCTTTTTTTACGTCTTGAGTTTATTCATAAAATATAAAAATTCCGTGCTTAAAATATCTTAACTTATTATATTACAATAGACTTCTTTCATAATTGTTAATATCCCTCTTATCTTTCTCCCAATAGGAGGAATAAAAAAGGATTTATGAAACAGATTTAATGTAATAAAGTGAAACTTTAATGATCAGACAAAGTTTTAGAATTTTTACAATATAATTATATTTATCAAGTAATTAAATACTCACTTTGTTTATTTAATTTTATGAATACTTACATCATTTAACATAACCTGTTTACTCAAAACAATACATGTTTATTTTGCGAACAAATTTTGTAGATAATTAGTTAATAATTAATTGAATTTTAAAAAAAATTTATAAAATACAATTTGCTTTAACTGCCTCACAATTAGCTTTAAATATTAAATTAATTGGAGAAAAGTCATGTTTAGAAAAATTATTCTTGTTACAAGTATAGCAAGTACCTTAACTTTGGCTGGCTGTACATCCATGCCCAATCCCTCCACAGATAGAAATTTAGATAAATTACAGAATAAAAATTGGGTTCTAACCGAAATCAATCAAGTTATTTATAAGGCTGATCCTAGACAATCTGCTGTTCCAACCATGATATTTAATAGTTATGAAGTAAGTGGCACCGATGGATGTAACCAATTCATGGGAGGTTATGCCGTTATGGGAACTCAGATTAAATTTGCGAATTTAAAATCCATAGAAAACAATGCGTGTTTGGATGTGACTGATTTACCTGAAAAATTCTCTCAAGCATTAAGTCAAGTTGTGAGCTATGATGCATCTAGTACTGAATTAAAGTTACTCGATAGCAATGATAAAGTTGTGGTCAAGTTTAAGAGTGTTAAATAGATATAAATGAGCCCTCATTTGAGGGCTTTTTTGTCTTTATAAAAATAGAATAAATTCATTACTACTATATGCTCAGGCTGAATC
>JBLZXS010000094.1:0-5471 GCA_050285325.1 Acinetobacter sp. | reverse complement strand
CCATTCCATGAAATTATTAAAATACTCACCTATCCAAAACTTAAAAGATACAATAACAGCCTAATTTAACTGCTATTTTAAATATATATTTTCTTAACAACCCTTAAAAAAGTGAACCAAACAATATAATCAGTTAGATTAAAGGCTCCATCCATCCAGACAAAATTCGCCTTTCTGACATTTTTCTAAGGCTACACCATCAATGTATTTTGATGAACAATGTGAATAATCAAACTATCGATTCGTAATCCAAAACTATTTCTAAATTAGGATTAACACTATGCCAGCTTATAAAGCCCCTTTACACGACATTCGCTTTTTAATGAATGAAGTTTTTGATTACCCAGAACATTATAAAACTTTATCTAATGGCGAATTGGCCGACGCTGACACTGTAGACATGATTCTTGAAGGTGCAGCAGATTTCTGTGAAAACGTACTCTCTCCTTTAAACCAGTCGGGTGATGAAGAAGGCTGTCATTTTGAAAATGGCGAAGTGACCACACCGAAAGGCTTTAAAGAAGCGTATGACCAATTTGTGCAAGGTGGCTGGCAAGGTCTGTCTTATCCTGAAGAGTTTGGTGGTCAAGGCTTGCCGATGTCGCTTAACCTGATCAAATCTGAAATGATGGGGACAGCCAACTGGTCATTCACCATGTATCCAGGTTTGAGTATGGGCTGTATGAATACCATCATGCAGTTCGGGACTGAAGAACAAAAAAACACCTACATGCCGCATTTAACTGCCGGAACCTGGTCAGGCACGATGTGTCTGACTGAACCGCAATGTGGTACCGACTTGGGTCAAGTCAAATCTAAAGCTGAACCGCAAGCGGATGGCACCTATAAAATTACCGGAACCAAAATTTTCATTTCTGCAGGTGAACATGACCTGACTGAAAATATTGTCCATATTGTGCTTGCTCGCCTTCCTGATGCACCAGCCGGTACCCGTGGTATCTCACTCTTTATCGTGCCTAAATTTATTCCATCTGCAGATGGCGGCGTAGGTGAACGCAATCCTGTGACCTGTGGTTCAATCGAACATAAAATGGGGATTCGCGCATCGGCAACTGCTGTTCTAAACTTTGATGCTGCAACCGGTTACCTGATTGGTGAACAGCACAAAGGCTTACATGCGATGTTTACCTTTATGAACACGGCGCGTATTGGTACAGCTGTACAAGGTATTGCCCATGCAGAGTTGTCTTTTCAGGGTGCATTGCCATATGCCAAAGAACGTATGTCTATGCGTGCCTTATCGGGCAAGAAAGACCCTGAACAAGTTGCAGATGCAATCATTCACCATGCGGACGTGCGCCGTATGTTGCTCACGCAAAAAGCCATTGCTGAAGGTGGTCGTGCCATGATTTATCATGCTGCACAGCTTGCAGACAAAATGACCGATGCGCTGACGCAAGGCGACCAAGCGAAGTTTGAAGAATATGATGACAAACTTGGTTTCTACACCCCGATCTTGAAAGGTTTCTTGACTGAACTGGGCCTTGAAGCGGCGAACCACGGCATGCAGGTGTTCGGTGGTCATGGTTATATTAAAGAACATGGCATGGAACAAATTGCCCGTGATGCGCGTATTGCAACGCTTTATGAAGGCACCACCGGTGTTCAGGCACTTGACCTGATTGGACGTAAAGTATTGCTGTCTTCTAAAGGTAAAGTGGTTCGTGACTATACTGCGGAAATCTTACGTTTCTGCGGTCGTCATGCACGTAACAAATACATGCGTCGTTTTGCATGGGACTTAACCAAGATTTGTGCACAATGGAATGCTTTAACGGTTCGCATCATGCTTGCAGCACGTAAAGACCGCGACATCGTCTCTTCAGCATCTACAGACTATTTGATGTTCTCTGGTTATGCGATGATGGCTTACTATTGGGCGCAACAGGCCGCGGTCGCTTCTGAGAAATTGGAATCAGGCAACGGTGCAGAAACTCCTGAATTTTATAAAGCAAAAATTAAAGTTGCAGATTTTTACTTTGAGCGTTTATTGCCACGTACTCAGGGTCATGCCGAAGCCATGGTAAATCCGTCGAAAACCATGATTTCTTTAGCACCTGAACACTTTAGCTTTGACTACTAAGTTATAAAGTTAGCATCAAAAAAAAGAGCACTTCGGTGCTCTTTTTTATGCGCTACAATAATCCCAATGTAAGCTCAATCTTCCAAAGAATAGAATAATAAAAAATCAATCCGGTGGCCTTTTAGATGAAAAAATTATTTTCGTTTCTGAGTCGCTTTTATCAGACTTATAGCGCCACTACTCCTCTAAATGCCCATCATGTTGAGCAAAATTTTGATTACCCTGATTCTGCCAACTTGGGTGATGCTGCCCAGCCAATTACACTGATCAGAACAGGACTGGGCAATGATTATATTCTTCAGGGATTAGCACTTGATCACAGGCACGAGCTGTTGTACACCACGCATGTCGAGGGCAATCCTGAACAAGGCGTGATTAATAGATTTAAGTTGCACCACTCAAATTTATGGTCTGCTCAAGATGTGCAAAAACCCTCCTCCCTTATTGGTCATCAAGGTATTTCAGTCGATCCGCAGAGTGACTTTATTTTTGCTTCTGCAGGAACAGGCATTCCGAATAAAGGTTGGTATATTCTCAAATTTCAATATATGCCCAATGCTGCGCCCAGTAATACCCAAGTCATTCAGGTATTTGATAAACAATACAGTAAGATCACCAACACCATGCCTTCGATCACACCGGATGGGAAATATCTGCTGGTACGCGGCAATAACCATAAATCTAATTTGATCCGCATTTTTAAATTAGATCTCATTACCCAAAAAAACTTAACCGATATTCGTTTTTTATATGAAGATGAATGGCCGATTGATTCAGACTTCACGCATGACAAATCTGCATTTCAAGGTCTGAGCACCGATGGAAATTACGTATATTTATTAAGCGGAAATAAAAATAAAGGCCCTAAAAGAATTTATGTTTATGACTTAACCGGCAAACTGATTCAAAAAATGGATCATGTGACACTGGGTCATTTTGATTCCTTATCCAATCATGCCATCCAGTATTGGGAGCCAGAGGGCCTAACGGTAGATAGTCAAAACCATCAGCTCTACATTTTATATACCATAGGCAATAGCGGCCAATTCTTGGGTCGTATTTATCGAATGAGAATTAATAAATAAAAGAACATATCTTCTTAAAGAAACTCTTCCAACACCGAATTTAAAAACACATGTCCCTGCTCGGTACAAGACAACCGGTTTTGATCTTCAACCATCAACTTTCTAGCACGTAGTGAATTTAAAAGTTCATCCAAACTTTCCAAATTTAAACCTGTACGCTCGTGATAAAGTTTTGCGTCTACGCCATTATTTAAACGTAAGGCATTCATCATAAATTCAAACGGCATATCTTCATCTTCAATACGTTTAAGCTGAAGATGCTCTGCCGGCACTTTAGCCAAATAATCCTTTGGCAAACGGGTTTTCTGGAAACGATACACACCATCAGGTTGTGTCACTTTGCCATGTGCCCCTGCCCCAATTGCCAAATAATCACCAAACTGCCAATAATTTAAATTATGTGCAGATGGCTTTTCTTTACGCCAGGCCGAGACTTCATAATTCGCAAAACCCTGGGCTTTTAAATAAGCCTCGCCTTGTTCCTGAATATCTTCCAACATGTCTTCTACTGGTAAAACCGGCTGCGTACGGAAAAATACTGTATTCGGTTCAATGGTCAACTGATACCAAGAGACATGCGTTGCACCATTTTCTACCGCCAGTTTTAAATCCAGTAAAGCCTGTTCTAACGTCTGCTCAGGCAAGCCATGCATCAAGTCGACATTGATACGTTCAAAACCTGCATCACGGGCCAAATGAATGGCATTGATGGCATCATCATTACTGTGAATACGACCTAATTTTTTCAGGTGATCCATATTAAAACTTTGTACACCTATAGAAAGGCGGTTAATCCCTGCTTCTAAATATCCCGCAAAAGGATCGTGCTCCACAGTTCCCGGATTGGCTTCCAAGGTAATTTCACAGCCATCTTCAAACGGAATTATGCTTTTTAGTTGCTCGAACAGCCACACATAACCTTTGGCTGAAATTAAAGATGGCGTACCCCCACCAATAAAGACACTATGAATCTGGCGACCTTGGGCAAATTCAACCTGAGTTTTAAAGTCTGCAACCAGAGCCTGTAAATATTCCTGCTCTAAATCTAAAGACAGTTTCCCATCCGGTACGGCATGCGAGTTAAAGTCGCAATACGGACACTTACGCACGCACCAAGGCATATGAATATATAAAGACAATGGAACAAGTGCAGGATTTAATTCAGCCAAGGAATAAGCTCAAAACAACAAAAAACGGGAAATATATTTTAACATGACTGCATCAAGACGCTAAGGAATACTGTGGATGATTGTTTTAGACTGAGAAAAACTCAACAAGAATACATACTTAATATGATGAAAATATCCAGTCAGTTACTTTTTTTGTTACCGCTTGCGATGGGCATCGGTGTTGCGATGAGTTTGCAAAATGCCTTAAATAACCAATTACGTGAATATTTACATTCTCCCTTGCAAGCTGCCCTTTTATCTTTTTTGGTTGGTACAATAGTACTTGCCATACTGGTTTTTTTTCAATCTGCAGAAAAACCTAATTTTGCAACTTTAATCCAGATTCCCTGGTTTCTTTGGTTAGGTGGTTTTTTAGGCGTTTATGCTATTAGTTTAAGTATCTATGCTGTCCCTAAACTGGGTTTCCTCATCCTGACCGGACTGGTTATTTTTGGGCAAATCACCATGTCGATGTTACTGGATCATTTTGGCTGGTTTGGCACTGAAAAAACCCCGATTAACTGGCAACGTCTTTTAGGAAGTATGGTTATTTTTATTGGCGTGCTACTTACTTTGCAACGCTAAAGATCATGATCTTTATTAATAAATAATGAGTATTTTTTGTGTCTAATGTCACTGCTTTAACGACAACAAACCGCTTTGAATTAAAGCAACTCTTTCATTTGATGATTCCCATTTTAATCACCCAATTTGCTCAAGCAGGTTTGGGTTTGATTGACACCATTATGGCGGGGCATCTCTCCCCCACTGATCTGGCTGCCATTGCAGTCGGGGTAGGTTTGTGGATTCCAGTGATGCTGTTATTTAGTGGCATCATGATTGCAACGACGCCTTTGGTTGCCGAAGCCAACGGCGCACGTACTCCAGAAAAAATTGCCACCATTGCACGGCAGTCACTCTGGGTCGCCTTTATTCTTGGAATCATTGCGGCACTGATTTTACAAGTCATGCCGTTTTTGTTGCCTGTTTTAGGGGTGCCGGAAGCTTTATTACCTAAGGCCAGTTTGTTTTTGCACGCCATTGGTTTGGGTATGCCTGCGGTGACCATGTATGCTGCATTACGTGGTTACTCGGAAGCTCTGGGTTATCCAC
>JBLZXS010000093.1:0-2087 GCA_050285325.1 Acinetobacter sp. | reverse complement strand
GCAGTACCCCCGTCATAACCAGAAATGGTAATGAAGTCGGCATAGGCTTTTGCAACACCTGCCGCAATCGTACCAACACCCGGTTCAGAAACCAGCTTTACCGATACCATCGCTTGAGGATTGACTTGTTTCAAGTCAAAGATCAATTGCGACAAATCTTCAATTGAGTAAATGTCATGGTGTGGTGGAGGTGAAATCAGAGTAACACCTGGAACTGAGTAACGTAAACGTGCGATTAAGCCATTCACTTTACCACCCGGCAACTGACCACCTTCACCTGGTTTTGCACCTTGAGCGACTTTAATCTGCAATACTTCAGCAGAAGTCAGGTACGCAGGCGTTACACCAAAACGGCCTGAAGCAATCTGCTTGATTTTCGAGTTACGGATTGTGCCATAACGTGCAGGATCTTCACCGCCCTCACCAGAGTTTGAACGACCACCAATGGTATTCATGGCAATCGCAATCGCTTCATGTGCTTCAGGCGACAATGCACCGAGTGACATGCCCGCAGAGTCGAAACGTGGCAAGATTTCTTCAACTGATTCCACTTGATCAAGTGCAATTGAATTATCAGTTTTCAGCTTGAATAAATCACGAATCGTTGCAACTGGACGGTTATTCACCAATTCTGCATATTCTTTAAAGTCAGCATAATCCCCTGATCGTACTGCTTTATGAAGAGAATTGATCACATCCGGATTAAATGCATGATATTCCTTGTCAAAGACAAATTTCAGCAAACCACCTTGATCAATTGGCTTACGTGCTTTCCACGCATTTTCAGCCAATTTTTTAAGATCATTTTCAAGGTCAGCAAAAGTTGCCCCCTGAATACGGCTTGGCACGCCAGTGAAGCATTTATCAACCACTTCATTCGACAAACCAACAGCTTCGAATAACTGACCGCCACGATAAGACGCAACAGTTGAAATACCCATTTTAGAAAGAACTTTGAGCAGGCCTTTCTCAATCCCTTTACGGAAATTCGCTTGGGCATGAATTGGGTCACCCAACAACTCGCCTTTGGCAATCAAGTCATTGATCACGTCATAAGCCAGGTATGGATAAATTGCAGTGGCACCAAAACCTAAAATTACCGCAAACTGGTGTGCATCACGTGCCAGACCAGTTTCTACAATGATGTTGGCATCGGTACGTAAACCGACTTGAATCAAGTGATGGTGAACCGCACCTGTTGCCATGAGTGCATTGGCAGGTAAATAACCTTCACGGATTTTCTTATCGGAAAGCACCAGTAAAGTTTTGCCATCACGAATCGCTTGAGCCGCTTCCTCACAGATACGTGCAATTGCTGCTTCTAAACCTTCAGTTGCAACATAGTTCAAGTCGATGTCAGCAATTTCGTAACCTTTACGACCCAAAGTACGCATTTGATGCATTTTTGAGTTTGACAATACAGGGCTAGAAATAATCAAGCGATCTGCATGTTCAGGGCTTTGTTCAAATACGTTTTGCTCACGCCCCAAGCAAGTCTCTAAAGACATTACGATTGATTCACGTAATGGATCGATCGGTGGGTTGGTGACCTGAGCAAACTGTTGACGGAAATAATCCGAAACATGACGAACCTGACGTGACAATACCGCCATTGGCGTATCATCACCCATTGAACCGACGGCTTCCTGACCGCTTTCTGCAATTGGACGGAGTAATTGATCACGTTCTTCAAATGTCACCATGAACATTTTTTGTGATGCTTTCAGGGCATCGCCTTTTAAGCCTTGATCACATAAATATTCTTCAAGTTCCGGGCTACCCTGTACGCGAATTGAATTTTCTCGTAACCATTCACGGTAAGGACGCATTTTTTTCAAATGGTTGCTGACATCTTGAGTATCAAGCAATTTACCAGTAAGAGTATCAATCACAAGGATTTGACCTGGGCCAACACGACCTTTAGAAATTACGTCTTCAGGTTGATAACCCCAAACACCGATTTCTGAAGCAAGCGTGATGTAACCATTTTTGGTAATCACCCAACGTGCAGGACGTAAACCATTACGGTCAAGCATACAAATCGCATGACGACCATCTTGAATTACCAGACCTGCTGGACCATCCCA
>JBLZXS010000092.1:0-2769 GCA_050285325.1 Acinetobacter sp. | reverse complement strand
CCGGTGAATCACCCGTACATAGGACACGCCATATTTATGCTGAATCTCCTGCTCAATCTGGCGAATCATTTTTTCCGCCACGGGTGCATAAGAGGTATATTTCAGTGCTTTAACCGCTTTACCTTCATGATGATTACGTACCGTGCCAATGAACACCCCAATACCGCCACATTCTGGAAAATGTTCAATCTGATCAAAACTGTCTAAAGTTAAGGCGGTATCCTGAATTCGTAAAAATGCTTTCAGTTGTTCCATTTCA
Source organism: Acinetobacter sp. (assembly GCA_050285325.1). GTDB lineage: Bacteria > Pseudomonadota > Gammaproteobacteria > Pseudomonadales > Moraxellaceae > Acinetobacter. The sequence goes on along the minus strand of JBLZXS010000092.1, from coordinate 2,510 downwards.
ACCTCCTGCCACGGGTGACAGCAGCACCAGCGTCGTGTCTGCATGGAATTGAGTTTGTCGTGAGATAATGTCCTCACCAATGGCACAGGCACAGCGCTCAATCATGGTAAAAGCTGCCGGATACTCCTGCCCAACTTGAGTCAAAACTTGCGCAACCGTGCTGTATGGGCTGCAGATCATTTCCAGATTTGCAGGTAACTGGCGTTCTACCGCACCGAAGGCTTCAATTTTAATTGTGATCTGTGACATCTTAACCTCCAAGCATGTGCATGCTGATTTTGCGGCTGTTTTTATTCATGCGCTGATTTTCCAAACGTTGGGCTATGCCGTGATAACCTGATTCTTTGTTCCAGATATAGTGTGATAAAGCAGCATGCAAGCTCAGTTCACTCAAAGGTTCAGAAGCGTTCAGGGCTTTAATTTCAGTTTTTAGATTCAAACCTCGAGGCGCAAACAAGCAGTTATAAAACTCGCCTTGTGCGGTTAAACGTACCCGGTCGCAAGTGCCACAGAATGAATTGGTAATGGTGGAGATGATTCCGATCGGATGACCATCAATAAAATATTGTCGTGCTGGCTCTGAACTTGAATGAACTGAAGAAGCATCTTGGCTCGTTACTGCAAATTCAGTATTTAATATTTTTAAAATTTGCTGCTCACTTACTACATGCTCGCTCGACCATTTACGGTCACCATCCAAGGGCATAAATTCGATAAAACGTAAGATAATTTTTTGCTGAACTGACCAGCGTGCCAAAGGCAGAATTTGATCTTCATTCATGCCCTTCATCAATACACTATTGATCTTGATCGGTAACCCTACCGCTTGTGCTGCCTGAATTCCTTCGAGTACAGGAGATAAATCTTTTTTCGTAAGCTGTTTAAATTGATGGGCATCCAGACTGTCCAGACTAATGTTTAAATCATCCAGTCCTGCCTGTTTTAACGTCTGTGCATATTGTTTTAAATAATGGGCATTGGTGGTCATGGAAATGCGTTTCAGCCCCAGTTTTTTTAGCTGTTGAAGCTGAGCAACAAAATGCACCACCCCTTGACGCATTAGTGGTTCGCCGCCTGTAATGCGAATAAATTCAATACCACGACGCACCATAAAATCACAAAATTGATAGAGCTGTTCAAAACTGAGCAAATCGTGTTTTTTCATCCATTCAGGATGTTCCGGCATGCAATAGACACATTTAAAATTACAGCGATCTGTTACTGAAATTCGTAATTTGCGCTTGTTGCGACCAAACTGATCGACAAATCGTGTATTGGTTTCAAGCTCTGTCATCATATTCATGTTGAACATCCATCTTCAGGCATCTTGCTGTAATCGCACAAGTATTGTGCGCAAGATTTAGATCACCCCATCTTGTTATGATTAGATTTGCAATAAGTGTTCCAACTTTGTGCCAAAGGCGAAATATTGAATTTTAATGCAGAAATTTTAGTTGTTGATGCTGTTGCAGCTCATCCAATGAGTTAATACTGTGAAAAAATAGTGCATGATTTTTAAAATGTGCCACTTGAGCGTGCAAATCTACAAAACACTGCTTCACACTGCGCTGTTTTTGTTCAAGATGGGCTGTAAGGATATCCAGACTATTACGTTTAACCAAACAAAATGGATAAAGTGCCTTACCGTTGATTTCCACATAAGCCACTTCTGCCAAGCTATTTTTGGCTAAAGCCTGATGTAGTTTGAGTAGCACGTTTGAAGGGATATAAGTCACATCACAAGGTACAAACAGCACATAGTCTGCCTGTACATGTGACCATGCACTTTTTATTCCCATGAGTGGTCCTAGAAAGCCAGCTTCATCATCCTGATAACAATCAATACTCGGAATCATTTTTTGGTAGATCGAGTCATCTCGATGACTATTGATCCATACTTGTGCAACATCGGATTTAAGGTGTTGATGAATCTTGATCAGTTGAATTTGATCATCAAATTTCTGCAACAGTTTATTGATACCATTCATGCGCCGCGCTTGTCCACCGGCTAAAATGACCAGATCAGTCTCAGGATAAACTGCTTTTTTCATGACTTGCTTCATTCAACTGCCTCCGTTTGACAAGCTTTGATCAAGCCACGAATTTCAGGCAGACACGAACCGCAATTGCCGCCTGCTTTTAAGCATGCAGTGACCTGTTTTTCATCAGTGATATTTTGGGTCTTAATGGTTTCAATAATGCGGTTTTTACCCACCTTAAAACAGCTACAAACCAGCGACCCCTCATTGTTGGCCATCGACATCGGTTGACCGGCAAGCAATGCCTTACGGTGCATGGCACTTAAACGTTCACGTTTAAACAGACTTGCGACCCAGTCGCGATCTGGCAACAAAGCTTTAGGGGCAATATACAAACTGGCAATCAAACAACCATCTTTCAATACCACGCTGTGACTGATATGGGCGGTCTGATCTTCAATGTTCAGCCATTCAAAACTTTCATCCTGAAACGGTAGCAGCTCTTTCAAATGCTCAGTGGTTTGGGTAAAT
>JBLZXS010000091.1:0-11271 GCA_050285325.1 Acinetobacter sp. | reverse complement strand
CAAGATTGCCCCATACGGCTAAAATCAGTTTGATCTCGGCCTATTCTAAATAAAAATTTAGGCGAAGTTGGGTCTAGTACATTTAAACCATAGTAACTCTCCCCCCCCATTCTTAAACCACCGTAGACATTCATTCGACTTGCTTTAACCACACTATCTTCGCTCGATGAGCTTGCTTTTTGCGCAACATACAAAGAGTCAGCAACCCACGCACCATCCAAACCTGCTTGTGGTGAGGACGCATCAGTTTCACCCCTAACTAGAGCTTTTGATGCAGTCGTATTACGAAGCAATTCGGCTGGTACAAATACCATTTGTTCCACACCTGTACTGCTATCGACAATATGTAAACCACCTTCCATCGTACCGTAGAGAATAGATTGACTACGCGTTGATGTTAAATTCCCTGAAGCATCTAAAGTGCCTGAATAAGTCATCTGAACTGGGAAAGAATGAATACTTCCTCCCATAGCTAAATGGGGTGTCGCCGAAATGGGTAATGTTGTTGGCAATGCTGTTGCAGTCGCATCTAACGGCACGCTATAACCTAGATAATTCAACAACTTTTGCTTCACCAACAACGGCATATCTTGCAATGTAGTTTGTGTGCCAAACTTACCTAGCACATAAGTAGGAACATTTGAAGGCGCAGTTGCAGGCCATTCAGGTATACGTAGCAAACTTGCACCGTTACTGGCCCCAGTTAAAGCTGTACCCCCTGTTGCAGCCACATCGGTAAAGAGTTTACGTAAACCATTTGGATTTGCAGCGAACTCATATTTTGGAGGGGTAACAGTAAGATCTTCGATTTGTCCATTTATTGGCATAGGCACACGAGAATATGCTCCCCCTAAGCCAATGATACCCCCATCGTTATAGCTTTTATTATTATAAACGCTACTACTATTCCACAAATCTTTCGTTCCAGCTTTAAATGAGCCATCTGCGTTATAAACCAATGTACTACCATTTGCTCCTGCAAAAGCCCCTGCGTTTGCACCTGATGTCAATACTTTATAACGTTTTAAGTTACCTGCCCATGCCAGTTTTCCACTTTGCGGATTAGGTTCTAATGCACGTAAATAGCCATAAGGCTGTAAACCTGATGGGCTTAGGGCATCCGCAGGGACAGAAATCGCTCCTGTTGTTAATGGAGCTAAAGGTGTTGGACCCAAATTATTGATAAATGCGATTACACTGTCTGTAACACCCTCTGCAGTCTGTGTAGTAAAGAAACCACCATTCCCATAACCAGGATTCGCTACTGCATTTCCACCTTGATTAGGAGAACAAGCGTCATCCCCTGTACGATCACTTTGTGTTCTTGAGCTTAATTTACATGCTTGTTGAACATGAGTTTCTGCCAATCTATTAAAATCACTACCAAAACCAACAAATGCAGTTTGAATAGACACACCGGCAGGATTACTCGCCTTATTGAAAAGTTTTTTCGCTAATTCACCCATACAGTGCCAAGATGCAGCAGTTCCTGTATTTAATCCTCCGCTAGAAGGGCAACTAAAACCCGTACCATAACTTTCTAATGCAGCAGACATAATAGATTTAGAACGAGCAACACTTGAATTGTTCGCTTCACCATCAGATAAAACATACACCCCTTGCCCATCGCAACTTACACGATCAGCTTCTGCCGGTAGTGGAGAAATATACTTCAGGCCATCTTTAACACCAGCAATAGAAGAATCAAAACCGCTATCGGCATTTGGTCCTAACTGCATTCCCAACGTATAAGAATATAAAACACCTGAAACTGTTTCAGTACCGTCTCCAGAAAAATCAGTTGGTTCAGTTATTCCTAAATTTGTCCAGTAAGCAGCATTAGTACTAGTACGTTGGCTTGTGTTTCCAGAACCACAATATTGAACACTATTGGTAAAATCTGTAGATCGCCAGTTAATACATTGGTAATAAGTATCTACAGGTGTATAAATCGATGTTGGACTCTGCGCATTACCCGAAAAATTTTGATATTGATAACAATAGTTATTTGCTGAATTTAAATAAGGATAAGAACTATTGGTACATACTTTAGGTCGTGTAGCTGCTATATAAGTACCACCACTCGCCTGATTATAACATCTGTGAGTACTTCTCAAATAAAGATATGGCGACTGCGTACACTCATAAGCACCATTTGTAGCACTTTGAGCATTCCCCCCAAAACCCGTATTATATTGATAGCAGTAGTTATTTTCTGGATTTAAATAAGGGTATGATCTATTTTGACATTCATATCTTTCAAAGACTTGCGTTGTAACTTTTTTATATAAATCTTTTTGTATTTCAGCTTCACTTCGGGTTGAAGTTCCCAGCAAGTATGCAGCTGCCTCTGCATAAGCATGTGCCGTAGGGGTACCACCTGTTGCAGACAAACCTGCTACAGCATTTTTTAAAGCAGTACGTTGTGTAGAACCCACTGGTCCCAGTTTCTCTGCCTTAACTAAAATGCGACCAGACTTACCATCACCATTAACTGAATAATGTCCTAGTCCAACCCTTACTTCATTCAAAATCAAATTATTACTATTTAAAAAAGCATTCATACCATTTTTTAAAGCAAGTATCCTGTTTTCCCCATAGCTATTTTGATTAGGATTCATACTGCCCGACGTATCCAACATCATTACAATGGTCTTTTTACCTGCTGTGGGTACAGCATAAATCTGCATATCACTTGCTTGCACTACAGAGGAAGCAATTAACATTGTTCCTGTAAATGCCCATACAAATGCCGCACCATACTTGAAATGGCGAGTAATTTTTTTGAGACTGAATAACTGTCTTTGATTTTCCATTCTAATTTCCCCCATTTATGTTGGTGCAGTGACCTGAACAAAACGTGTTTTCAAATCAATTTCTTGAATTTGCGTATTTACAGGTATGCCGTATTCGGTTAGGCAATCTGCCATGGTTTTTTTTGTGCGCAAACCCGTATCAGTATTGTCATTGATGTATCCTACTGCGCTACTGTTCCCAATGCATGCCGCCTGAACATCCGCCAAATTGGCACTCGAATAATTTGGTAAGATAGCTGTCGCAGTTATACGTACACGTCCATCGACTTTACCCTGTTGAACATTGGAATCTTTACTCGCATCTGTACCACGATCCAGATCTGCTCCTGGCGCAGCATCAGGATCTGTTTCAGAAATATATTTCACAGCAACTTGAGTAACAACTGCTTCACGTGAACTACCAAAATCGGTTTCTAAATTGCAAAAACCACTACGATTGGATTCTGTTGTATCTAGGGTTGCCTTGGTATTATCCCCAGCAGTGGCAGCAGGTGGAATAAGTACTGTCATATCCAAAATACTGTTGACCTGTAATGCAGAGGTGGGTCTATAACAAAACACATACTCACGACCATGTTTCAATGGGTCTTTTTGATCACTAATGGCTTTCCCCACCACATTCGTGATTGAGGTTAGGTTTTTATAATTACTTCGATTTAGTACAAGATTGGTAGGTGTATCACCCGTCTGCAAAAGTAATTGACCAATTTGACTATTGGTTGCGATATTTAAGGATGTCATCGCAACACGTATAGCGAAAACCCCCACAATAGTAATTACAAGCAACATAATTAAAACGACAATTAAAGTCGCACCGCGCTGTTGGCGTTGGAGTGTATGCTGAATTCTCATTACTTTTCCCCCAAACCATTTCTAAATGTCACAGCTGTGCTATACACACGTCGTGCAAATCGAGTCGTGGTATCCGTTAAAGTGACATTCTGATTCAGAATATTAATACTTCGTGTTAAGTCAATATCATTATTTCGTGTGTTATCAGTTGAACGCACTAATACTGCCAATTTCACTGAAACAATACGTGGTGGTTCTGTTGAAGCTGTGCGAGCTGCAGCAGCAACTGTTCGATATTGGTTAATGGTGTAATAAGCCATATTACCTGCCGCATTTTTTGCTCCGAGTTGTACCGTAAAATGGTCTACTCGTGGCATGATGAGTTCACCCGCTCCGCCAAATCCTGTAATCGCTGTCGGCTCTGCAACAGGTGCAGTGCCTGCTGCTGTAGGAGTGTTTGCATCACAAGCTAGACCATAGTCTGTGCCCGTAGTCGCCGTCGCAGTTGCACGTCTTACAAAGTATCTTTGGATTACATAATCACCCGCCTGAACATTCGCACCTTCACAGTTCACCATTACATTCGGTGCGACAAATTGAATAGTAATTTGATCACTAGCGACGCTTACATTCGATAACCCCTGCCATTCATTTTGTGTTGTACTTACTGCTTCACTTGACCCAACACTATGACTTAACAATCCTGAAGAAATAAAAGGTGCAGCCGTAGGAATTGGAATATTTGCGTCAGTTACAGTTGCGGTTCTAGCAGTAAGAACTACTCCACCCCAAGGTGTGCGTTCATTTAAATTAGGGAAATCAGTATTGATATAATTTGCTAATCGCAAGTCCCTAGTTACATAATCCAATCCAAATACACCACTATTTTGCAATTCCGCATTTGCCTCTTGCATTCGTGAAGTCAGTAGACCACCAAGAAATAGTTGTATAGCAGCAGCACTAATTAATAGACCTAAAGTCAAAGCCACCATCAGTTCTACAAGCGTAAAACCTTTTTGTCGCATATTTATATTGTTCTTTTTATCTAATGAAGCTTTCATTTAGTAAGCCTCCATCATCAAACAATTAGATCCATTCAGATAGACACCTGTTGCACTCATGCAGTTACTTACATTCGCTGTAGTACCGGTTACACTTAAAGTAGTATTTCCCCATGAAATAAATAGACACTGTCTTGGGATGGGTGCAGAACTTACACCAGGGCAATCTGTCATAGTAATATTCATTCCAATCTCAAAAGCCGATCTGGCTGCCATAAAGGCATCAAAATTCGCCATTTGCGCTGGAGTACATACAGAATTAGAACATGAAGGACTAGGTGTACTAGGGGCAGAAGTAATATTTGTAAACCCACGAACTGCAGCGGGATAACTAGTTTGTGCAATAGGATTGGCTCTCATATTTTCAGCCAAACTACGTAAAATCAACATTCCTTGTGAGCGCGATAAAGCTTCACTAGATGCATCCACCGCCCGGATCTGTAAAATGCTATATCCCAAAACACCAACAGCTAATAGCAAAAGTGCGACCAACACCTCGATCAACCCTACACCTTTTTGATAATGATGGAGCTTCATTAACATGTCCCCGAATTTTGACTTATAATTCCCAGTCTTGTTACAGAAACAGTCTTCTGCATTCCAGACTTACAAAAACTAAATGTTTGAGGTGAGTTAGCAATACCAACATCGTTAAACAAAATTGAAACCGAACTTGTAGATGCAACTGTTATTGTTCTATCGACTGGTATAGAAAGCACACGACTTTTTAAAACTTCTTCTTTTTCTAATGACGTCAAAACAGGTACTACAGGAGGGCCTGGATTAGTTGCTGTATACTCAGGTATCGCTGCGGTAGCACATTCCTCTTTAGTAAAATCATGATCAGAATTGGTTCTGTTTAAACATAAAGCTACTGTTTTTTTCATTAAGGCAGCTTGTGATTTAGCCTGATTTATGGCCATCACTAGCTCGCGTGTGGATGCATTTAATTTCTGTCTAGTTATCAAATCGCCAAAAGAAGGAGCAGCCATCGTTGCAATAATGGCCAATATCGCTATTGTTATCATCAGCTCAATTAAGGTGAATCCATGTTCTTTTCTTTGCATACTCCCCCCAAGGCAACAAAACTTTACCCTATTTAAAATAATATCGAACTTAATTACAAATTAATCACACAACAAGATAAAAGGCATAAAAAAACAGATAATTGCCAAAATACAATTATCTGTCAATTTTTTAAAATTTTCAGAACGTTAAGTAATTCACGTTTTATACCTGAGTTACAGAAATACGTAACTCTTTCGGTAAACTAAAAGTAATATTCTCTTCACGTCCCGCTAGTTCTTGCGGTACTTTAGCCCCCCAGTCCTGTAACCGCTGAATGACCTGTTTAATTAAAATCTCCGGTGCAGATGCCCCTGCAGTCACCCCAATTTTAGTGTTTTCATTAAACCAGGCTTGATCAAGCTGATCTGCATTATCAACTAAATAAGCCTGTTTCCCCATTCGCTCCGCAAGCTCACGCAATCGGTTGGAATTGGATGAGTTTGGGGAACCGACCACTAAAACCACATCACATTGCATGGCCAAGTCACGCACCGCATCTTGACGGTTTTGAGTGGCATAACAGATATCGTCCTTTCGCGGACCTTGAATTTCAGGAAATTTATTACGTAAAGCATCAATCACTTTCGCGGTATCATCAATCGACAATGTTGTTTGTGTGACAAAAGCCACTTTTTCAGGATTATGTATATTTAACGCAGCCACATCCTGTTCATCTTCAACCAAATAGATTTCACCGCCATTCTTTTTATCATATTGCCCCATGGTTCCTTCTACTTCAGGATGACCTTCATGACCAATTAAAATCGCTTCAGTCCCTTCACGGGCATATTTGGTCACTTCAATATGAACTTTGGTAACCAAAGGACAGGTCGCATCAAAAACCTTTAAACCACGTCGCTCCGCCTCTTGTTGAACGGCTTTGGAGACCCCGTGTGCACTAAAGATCACAATGTTGTCATCCGGAACTTCATCCAGCTCGTCGACAAAAATGGCGCCACGCTGACGTAAATCATCCACCACAAATTTGTTGTGTACCACTTCATGGCGCACATAAATCGGTGGATTGAAACATTCAAGTGCACGGTTGACGATCGCAATTGCTCGGTCGACACCTGCACAAAAACCACGGGGATTGGCCAATACAATTTCCATAATATCCTCAATGTTCACTTGAATTTGGATTGAATAATTTGAAATAAATGCAAACAACCTACCAACAGCTATTTAGTTTACTGGCTGTCTGCTCTAAAATAGAGAAGATATTTTATCATATCAGGAAAAATATCATGTCGGGTCTCTTGTTTGTCGTTTCTGCTGCATCGGGAACGGGCAAAACATCCCTCGTTAAAGCCCTGCTTGAACGTGTAAACAATTTACATGTCTCTGTTTCTCATACCACTCGTGGTCAGCGTCCTGGCGAATTAGACGGCGTACATTACCATTTTGCAAAAAAAGAAGATTTTCTATCTTTGGTAAATGAAGGCGGCTTCATTGAATATGCAGAAGTTTTTGGTAATTATTACGGTACTGCACAGCGCACAGTAAAAGAACAATTGGCCAAAGGTCATGACGTTTTACTTGAAATTGACTGGCAAGGTGCTGAACAGGTTCGTAAACTTTTTCCTGAATCTAGACAAATTTTTATTCTCCCTCCGAGTCAGTTCGATTTACGTCAACGTTTATCCAATCGTGGTACAGACTCTGTTGAAGTGATTGAACATCGCCTCAGCTGTGCCGTAGAAGATATGCAGCAATACGTTAATTTTGACTATATCATTATTAATGATGACTTTAATAAAGCACTGCATGACTTAGAGTCCGTTATTATTGCCAATCGTCTTGTTTTAAAACAACAAGCTATGCGCCATGAAAAACTGATTGAGAAATTAATCACCCCTACGGAACAGTGATTAAAACTTGAGTCTATAGACAAAGCACCTTATACTGCACAGTCTGTTAAAATTTTATATTCAAACGAGAATTCTTATGGCACGCGTAACCGTTGAAGATTGTTTAGACCATGTAGACAACCGCTTTGAGCTTGTACTAGTGGCAAGCAAACGCGCGCGTCAATTGGCACGTCAAGGGATTGAACCAACTGTAGAGTGGGATAACGACAAACCAACTGTTGTGTCTTTACGTGAAATTGCAGCGGGTCATGTATCTAAAGATATTTTGAAACAACGTGATCAAGACTATCAAACGTCTAGTCTGGATCTTGCACTTTCTGCAAATAATTTGAATTTAGATGGTTTTTCTTTCCAATAAGAAAAAAATCTTTAAAAAGCCTAGTTTTTAACTAGGCTTTTTTTATTGGATAACTTTTATATTTGCTCAATAAACGTTATAACATAAGTATAAAGATACGTTATTGAAGATGTATCTTTTTGCTTTTTTTTGAATGAAAAATTTGACAAGTCATGCAATATGTTTTTCATTAAAGGTCTAGCAATTTAAACTGTAAAACTGAAGTAGAAAGGTGTTATATGCCAGGCCCACAGGTCAGCCAAGCCAGACAACAGCTCAAAATTATTATCGACGCTTACTTAAGTGCAAGCGATGTCGAGCGCGTGCTTGTGGCTTGCGATTATGCCGATATTGCGCATGATGGTGTAACACGAAAAAGTGGTGAACCTTATATCCTGCATCCGATTGCGGTAAGTAGCATTCTTTCGCATATGCGCTTAGATGCAGAAACGCTAATGGCTGCACTTTTACATGATGTGATTGAAGACACTGACTTTAACAAAGAAGACATCGCTGAAAAATTTGGACGTACCGTAGCAGAACTGGTGGATGGGGTCACTAAACTCAGCCATTCCAGTGATAAAGAATATAATAAAGCCGCCTCTTTCCGAAAAATTCTGCAAGCAACTTTACAAGATCCGCGTGTCATTATTATTAAACTCGCAGACCGTTATCATAATATGACCACACTGGGCTCATTACGCCCAGATAAACGGGCACGTATTGCCCAAGAAACCTTTGATATATTTGTTCCGATGGCACGTATTGTCGGGATGAATGAGATGGCTGATAACCTGGAACATCTGTGTTATCAAAACCTTGATCTGGATATGTTTAATAATGTGCAAGAGGCATTATTTCAGACCAAACCTAAACGCTGCGAATATCAAAGCTTGTGGGAAAAAAATCTTACCGAGTTACTGCAACAACATCAAATTAGCGGTCGTATTAAAAAGAAAAACAACAATATTGAGTTGCTGCGTCATTTTGTTAAAAATGACATTAATCTACAACAGCTTACGCATAGCCATGCATTTGAAATCATCTTACAGAGCATTGCTGACTGTGACCGTTTAGCAGAAATTTTACGTGAAAATTTTCAAATATTACATTACGAAGATCATATTCGCCGCCCCTTGCCGGGTGGCAACCAATCCTTGATGATGCGTTTAAAAGGTGAAAAAACCACATTGTCGCTGACCATTCAAACTGAACTCATGCGTAAAGCTGCGCGTTTTGGAGTGGTACTCGGTGAAAATGCACCACAAGCCTGTCGTTCAGCCATTCAGGCTTCTATGCAAAACCTAAATGTCCTGATTGATGATGCCTGTGCCAAAACCACCTTTAGCGACCTGCTAGACTATTTACATCAAGAAAAAATCTGGGTGTATACCCCGCACGGTCATTTGCATGAGCTACCTCAAGGAGCCACAGCAGTTGATTTTGCTTATTCAGCCAGCCTGTTTTTAGGTAATCACGCTGTGGGTGCAAAAGTGAATGGGGAAACCAAACCGCTTTCTACTCCTCTGGTCAGTGGTCAAGTGGTTGAGATTATTACCGATGTCCTCGCAACACCCAATCCAGACTGGCTCAGCTTTATTAATACCCAAAAAGCACGCCGTGCCTTACAAAATATTTTGCGTGATCAGGATATTGAAGAGCAGCAACTGGTGGGTCAACAGGCACTGAATCGGGCATTAAAACTATTTAACCGTTCAATCAAAGATTTAACTGAAGCAGACTGGATCGACATCTTGCAGTGGCGTCATATTGAATCCAAAGAACAGTTATTTGAGCAAGTGGCTGTAGGCGACTTGCTTCCCCAACTGGTTGCCAATCATCTGTTTGCACAAGATCAAAATCTGGATACTCACTCTTCGACTCGCCTGATTCAAGGCACGGAAGGTGTAGATGTCAAATATGCCCATTGTTGCAATCCTGTACTCGGTGATCCAATTCAGGGGCACTTATCACGTCGTGGATTAATCGTACATCGCGCCCGTTGTCATAATCTTCTGCATGAACAACATCTGCATCCAGAAAATATTATGCCTCTGCATTGGGCTTCTGAAGATGCCGACGATATTAGCTTTACCGCCTATCTCAGCATTGATATGGTCATGAACGATGAACAAATTTCTGACCTTATTTATCAATGCCGTAAAGAAAAAACCGGTGTAGAGATGGTTCACAACCATGAAGGAAAAACCTACGTCAATATTGTGGTGCATAACCGTAAACAAATTGCGCAAATCATTCGCGATTTACGTATGCATTTTGGTTTTCCGCGCATTACCCGTTTATCTCAACCCATCAATATTACCGAAGCATCTAAAGCAAGTTAATTCAATCATATATAACTTTTTGAACGATATGCGCTATGATGTATCAAGATAATATCAGGAGAAATCAATGTCCCGCCAAGTTATCCATACGGAAAATGCACCCGCAGCAATTGGTACATATTCTCAAGCAATTTTAGTTGAAAATACCCTGTATCTTTCAGGTCAAATTGGCTTAGATCCTTACAGTATGGAATTGATTGAAGGCATTGAGGCACAAATTCGTCGCGTATTTGATAATTTAAAAGCAGTCTGTGAGGCAGCCGGCAGCTCTTTGGCAGATATCGCTAAACTGAATATTTTCCTCACCGATTTGTCGCACTTCCAGCTGGTTAACCAGATTATGGGCGAATACTTTGCACAACCCTACCCTGCACGTGCTGCTTTAGGTGTAGCCAGTCTGCCAAAAGATGCACTGGTTGAAATGGATGGTGTGGTTATTATTAATAAATAAAAATCATATAGTTAAATTTTTGCTCAAAATACCACCGATCAGGTGGTATTTTTTTATTCAAAAACTCAATAAACAAGAATGATATTTCAAATGAATTTCATTGACAAACGATAATAATTATCAATAATATCACTTATCCTATTTCACTCTTGTGGCGAGTTGAAAAATGTACGTTTGTTTATGTCGTGGTATTACCGATCAAGATATTAAAGATGCCGTAGCCAATGGCGCTGAAAGTTATCGTGAAATTCGCGACTTACTTGATCTGGGTACTTGCTGTGGTCGTTGCGCACCTGAAGCTCGCGCCATCATTAGTGATGAACTTTCAGAAATCGCTGCCCGTATCTCTATCGCTGCTTAATCCCATTGATCAAAATAATATAATTTTAATGATCGAAAGATCATTCTTCCTTCCCCGCTTATAACTCTAAGCGGGTTTTTCTTATTACACTCCTCCAATTCAACTTTTAATCGTTTTTGATTCCGATTTTCATTTGCCGTTCAATAAATTACTCGCCATTATTTCTCTT
>JBLZXS010000090.1:0-2474 GCA_050285325.1 Acinetobacter sp. | reverse complement strand
ACAGCCGGATTGGGCAGATCAATTAAAACAATATGATGTGGTGATCATCCATCAGGCGCTGCATGAATTACGCCATAAAGCCTATGCTACAGATTTTCATAAAACCGTCAGAAGCAGCTTACTTCGAGTGGGTGCAAGCTATCTGGTCTGTGACCATCTGTTTGCTGAAAATGCCATGAGTAATTCTGAACTGTATATGTCGGAACAAGAACATTTAGCAAGTTTGCAGCGAGCCGGATTTACCGAAATCAAAATAGCGATGCAAATAAAGGGTTTATGCGTATTTAACTGTCATTAATTTGTCATTACATCATCCATTCAATTGGTAAATACGAAACTGCCTGCATGGAGAATCTCTGGAATCTGGTTGTTTCCGGATCATGTTGGTATTCAATCACCGAACCGTCTTTACGATGGTCTAACCAAATAATTTCATTATTTTTATTCAGTTTTAATTCGTAGGCAATCTGCGGTAAATATTGATCTAAAGACTTGGAGATTTGATTCTGTAGCACATCAGATTCAACTACCAAGCCGACTTCGCTATTTAAATTGGCCGAACGCGGGTCGAAATTAAACGAACCAATAAACACCATGCCATCAATATCAAAAAATTTGGCATGCAGGCTTGAAGCATTTTTACCTTTGGCAGGAATAACATTGCCTGTGACCACTTCATACCAAGTTCGCTTATTGCGTTCAATATAAGGTTTAAACTCAAAAAGTTTGACACCTCCTTTCAGCAAATCATGACGATATTGCTTATAAAAAGCATGAACTAAAGGAACATCATTGGCCAAGAATGAATTGGTGAGCACGCGAATATGAACATCATTTTTTGCGAGATTAGCCAAATAATCAGTCCCTTTACGGGTGGGGACAAAATAAGCGGAAACCAATTCCAGATGCTGCTTGGGTTCACCCATAATATTGAGCATTTGACGGTAAATCAGCTGATCCTCTGAGGCTTCGCCACGAATTTTATTCGGTGAATCTGCGATGAAATGTGCTTTTGCCCAATTGATGGGACGATCTTTAAGATGCTGGTTGACCTGTTTTTCCGCCAGTTCAATCCGTTTTTTAAGCTGATCTTTTTGCAAGGCGGTAAGTTCATAATACTTGCGTAATTTGGAGAGTTGCTCTTGTCGAGCAGTGCCCAGTAACTGTACGGCAGAATAACTTAAATCATCATTCCAAAAGTCCTGAAACACTTCATTGGCATGCTTTACCGCAGTACCATAAAATAAAATGTCCATATCGGTAAACTGGAAATTATCGCTGGCATCAAAATATTCTCGGCTGATATTGCGCCCGCCAGTAACCGCAATCGCACCATCTGCAATAATCAGCTTATTGTGCATACGATGGTTAATATTCTTGAAACGAAAAACATAATCAAATATGCGTAATTTTCTAGATCTAAAAGTATAAGGATTAAAGATTTTAATTTCAAAATTGGGATGCTGTGCCAGTTGCTTTAATGTTGCATCGAGTTGTGAACCGTTTTGGTCATCAATCAATAAACGGATTTTTACCCCACGATCTGCAGCCTTGAGCAGTTCAGCCAGCATCAGATGGCCAATCGAATCATCTTCCCAGATGTAGTACTGCAAATCGATATTATATTGCGCTTTATTAATCAAATGCAGCCTTGAGGCAATACTGATAAACGCATCATCTAAAGACAGATAGGCAGTTAAGCCCTGAGTAATTTGTGTATCAACATTGGAACCATTTAGCCAGTGCTCGGCATGAACCTGAATTGGAGACTGTTTTTTTGATTCATTCATCGGCAAACTGCATCCTGTCAGTATGATGACTGTAAAAGAAAACAAGACAGCATGAGTAGATTGTCTAATCTGCATAATTATTATGAAGTCATAAAGTTATAAGTACATATTATCATCATGTTAAAGGTTGAATCGGACAATAAAAAGCGGTTACTGTAGCTCATCTGTTAAAGAACCCCATAAAGGATGATCAATTCATGAAATCACGTGCTGCTGTCGCATTTGGTCCGGGACAACCCCTCGAAATTGTTGAGATTGATGTTGCTCCACCCAAAGCAGGTGAAGTTTTGGTGAGAATTACCCATACCGGCGTATGTCATACCGATGCATTCACTTTATCTGGCGATGATCCTGAAGGTGTTTTCCCTGCGGTATTGGGTCATGAAGGTGCGGGTATTGTGGTGGAAGTAGGTGAAGGCGTGACCAGTGTTAAACCGGGTGATCACGTGATTCCACTTTATACCGCTGAATGTGGCGAGTGTTTGTTCTGTAAATCTGGAAAAACCAACCTGTGTGTCGCTGTTCGTGCAACTCAAGGTAAAGGTGTAATGCCGGATGGAACCACACGTTTTTCTTATAATGGTCAGCCGATTTATCACTACATGGGCTGTTCAACCTTTAGTGAATATACCGTTGTTGCAGAAGTATCGTTGGCGAAAATCAATCCGGATGCAAACCCTGAAC